>CAYLVF010000035.1:0-12837 GCA_964387045.1 uncultured Melioribacter sp.
AAGAAAGAGTTAAACAAGCTGTAAGTGATTTGCGCGGTGAAGGTACTACATTGGGCGCATAAAAAATTTACCCGGATTTTCTATTCGGAAATCCGGGTTGAATTTATTTTATCAAAAAACTCTCTTAATTTATTTTCATCAAGTTTACCATTTGTTCTAACGCCGCTGCAGATATCCAAACCATAAGGCATAACTGTTTGAATAGCGTCATTAACATTGTCCGGGTTCAATCCTCCGGCAAGAAATACCGGCTTTGAAACAGACTCAACAATTTTTTTACTTAATCGCCAATCGTGTGTACGCCCGGTACCGCCGAGTTCTTTTACTTCTAATTTTTGATTGCCCGAGTCGAGTAAAATACCGTCTACGTCTTCGGAAATTCTGATTGCTTCTTCAACCGAGGATTCACCATTAACATGAATTACCTGTATGATGGAAATTCCTGGTAATGCTTGCTTCAGCTCTTTGTAAGTTCCATCCAAAAGATGATCAACAATTTGTATTGTATTTGTTTTACATTTTTTTTGATGAGCAATGATTCCTTCAACTGTTTGTCTGCTGGTTAACAAAAAAGTAGAGATACCCGGAGGTGTTTTCGATGCAATCTCTTCAATCAATTCATCATTAATTACACCGGGACCGCTTGGCATTTCAGCTACTAGACCAATTGCAGAGGCACCGTATCCTACGGCAAGTTTCATCTCTTCAACAGAAGAAATACAACATATTTTAACTCGCGGTTTATACATTATTTATCTTGCTAAAATTTGAAGGAACAATAATATGAAATTTCGGGAACAAAAAATCCCCAAAGTAAAATTAACTTTAGGGATTAAATGAGGGTGTTCCAACAACAAAGGAAATTAGTTATCAAGTTTCTTGAACTTAAACCACCAATCGTAACCTTCTGCTTCCTTTTCTCTTGCTCTTGCGGTAACAACATCTTTGGGTGGGGGTAAAATTACCTTATCACCTATGAGTTCGTTGTTCGGCCAATTTTCAGGCATAGCAACTTTCTGTGAATCGGAAATTTGCAATGCCTTAAGTGCACGTAAAATTTCGTCAACTTGTCGTCCTATTTCTTGCGGGTAGTAAATCATTAGTCTAATCTTACCTTCGGGATCAATTAGAAATACAGCACGAACCGTATTTGTTCCTTTGCCGGGGTGAATCATTCCTAATTTCATTGCAACTCTTCCCATATCGTCTGCAATTACAGGGAAAGGAATTTCAACATTAAGATTATCTTTTATCCAATCAACCCATTTGATGTGTGAAAATACTTGGTCAATTGAGTGACCGATAAGTTCTGCATTCAATTTTTTGAATTCATCAGCTCTTTTAGCAAATGCAACAAATTCTGTAGTACAAACAGGCGTGAAATCACCGGGATGGCTGAATAACACTATCCATTTCCCTTTGTAATCGCCGGGAATATTTTTCATTCCGTGTGTCGTTTGAACTTCTATATTCGGCATTTCTTCCCCGAGCAATGGAATACCTACTCTTCTTTCTTCTGACATATTTAACTCCTCTTATTGTTATATTTAGTGTGATTATATAGCTATAAGATGACAAAACATCCTTTTGGTTTCATAGTACTTAAACAAATATTGAACGGTCCAATTAAAACAATTGAGAACCAATATGAGTTCAATAATAACATACCATTTTAGTTCAATTTAGGGTAAATTTGTATCAAAACAAAAAGGTGTTTTATGATTAGCAAAGAATTACTCGATGTTTTGTGCTGCCCGGAAACTAAAGCTGATCTTGTTCTTGATGGAAACTTTTTAGTATCAACAGATAAATCAACAAGAAGACGTTATAAAATTGAAGACGACATTCCAATAATGTTAATAGAAGAATCCGAACAGCTTGATGAAAAAACATGGCGGGAAATCATGAAACGCCATGGTAAGTCTGTTGAATAATTCCTTCGTAAATTCTAATCGATATTATTTCAATAAAAATGTTAATTAAATCCGATCAAACAGAAATACAAAACTATCTTGTTGATGCCTCAAATTATAAAGGCAATTGCGATGGAGTCTACTTTCCCGAAACAAAAGAAGATGTTGTTTCTATTTTAAAATCTGCAAATTCTTCTAATCAAAGAGTTACAATTTGCGGTAATAGAACAGGGCTTACCGGCGGCTGTGTTCCGACTGACGGAATTCTTATTTCAACTGATAAGTTGAATCGTATAATAGAAATTAATGAAAAAGAAAAATATGCAGTTGTTCAACCGGGAGTATTACTAAGAGAATTTATTGATTTAGTTGAGGAAAAAGAATTATTCTATCCCCCGGATCCAACTGAAAAAGATTGTTATATCGGCGGAACCGTGGCAAACAATGCAGCCGGCTCTAAAACATTTAAATATGGTCCAACACGAGATTATGTTACCGCAATTGAAATCATTTTACCTGATGGCGAAGAAATTTTTTTGGAAAGAGGAAAGTTTTTTGCAGGAGATAACAATTTGCGTTTGGCTTCAAAAAGCGGAAAGCAAATAGAAATTACTCTGCCGCGATATCAAATGCCGAAAACAAAACATGCAGCCGGTTATTTTGTTAAAGAAAACATGGACGCAATCGATCTTTTTATTGGCTCTGAAGGAACACTTGGCGTTATAACAGAAATAAAATTGAAACTTTTGGATAAACCTAATAATATTTTGTCATCGGTAATATTTTTTAATGATGATAATGATGGTCTTGATTTTATTGAGAACGCACGAAATGAATCATATAAAAATAGAAATGAAAACATATCCGATAATATTGATGCCTTAGCACTTGAATATTTTGACGGAAACTCACTCAATTTTTTAATTGAAGACTATCCTAATATTCCGGATAGTGCACAAGCCGCAGTTTGGTTTGAACAAGAATTCACCGAAGAAAACGAAGAACTAATTTTTAACAGATGGATTGAACTAATAGAAAAAAGTAACGGTGATGTTGAAACCGCTTGGTTTGCTAATAATAAAAATGACAGAAAACAATTCGGCGAATTTCGTCACACGGTCTCTTGGAAGGTTAATGAATATATTTCGCGGAATGATATATTAAAAGTCGGCACCGATATTGCCGTTCCTGATAGTAGTTTCCGAAAGTTTTATTTCTTTGCTAAAGAAAAGGTAAAAGAGAGCGGCATCGATCAAATTGCATATGGACATTTTGGCAACTCACATCTTCACTTAAACATGCTGCCTAAAAATGAAGAACAATATACAGTCGCTAAAAATATTTACGCTGAATTATGTCGTGAAGGTGTTAAGTTAAATGGAACAATTTCTGCCGAACATGGTATAGGCAAATTAAAACGCGAATATTTGTTGATGATGTTCGGCGAAGAAACTATTAAGGAAATGGCAAAGCTAAAAATGCAGCTAGATCCGAACTTAATTTTGAATATCGGGAATATTATTGATCCAAAGTACTATGAAAGTATATAAGAACATTATTGTTGTAATTCTATTATGTGGGACAGTGTTTTTCTCTCAAGAGAAAAATCTTTCCAATATGTTCAGGCTTGCAAAAACCTTTGAACAATCCGGTCAATATGAAGAAGCAAAAAATATTTATAAAAATATTTACGAATTACAGCCATGGAATCATTCTTACTTAGAAGCACTCAATAATATGCATATTCAACTCAAAGAATATGATGAATCTATTAAACTGATAACAGAGAACATTAAATCTCAGCCTGAAAATATTAGTTTCTACGGAATGCTTGGAAATACATATTACACAAAAGGTGATACATTAAAAGCTTTTGAAACTTGGGAAGATGGTCTTTCTTTTACACAGAACAGTGTTTCTTCACATAGAATCATTGTTAATTATGCACTTGAGAACAGAGCTTTCAATAAAGCAATTGAGTATTTGAAAAGAGGAAAAGAGTTAACCAATAACACTGATATATTTTCGCTTGATCTTGCCCGAATTTATTCAATGACAATGAACTTTGAGAAAGCAGCAGTTGAATATTGCGAGATTATTAAAGATGATCCCACCAAAACACCGATGGTAATAGGGAATATGATTTCATTTCTTTCGAGACCAAATGCATTGTTGGAAACAATTGCTGCAGTGAGATCTTTTAATGAATCAAATAATATCACAGAAATTAACAGAGTTCTTATTCAACTTTATCAATTAAACAATGATTTTAATTCAGCTTTTGATTATGTAGTTAAACTCGAAACTCAAACCAAATCAAATGGAAGCGAGCTTTATAGATTTGCTCAAGAAGCACTTCGCCAAAACAAATTTGATGTTGCATCAAAAGCATTTAATAAAGTGATTGAAGAATATCCTAAATCTCCGCTAGTTCCTCAATCACAAATAGGTTATGCAAGAACTTTTGAACAAACACTCGACAGCAAAAGAGATTCGGTAATTAAAAATTGGAAACCCATAAGCAAAACCAACGTTGTTTTTGTCGATGATTACGAGAAAGCAATTGATTTATATCAACAAATTAACAAACTGTATTCCGGAATTGAGGTTAAGAGCGAATCCGTTTTAAGAATTGCTGAAATTCATTTTAAGAAACTAAACGAACTTGAAACAGCTTCTCAATTTTATAATAGTATTCTTTCAACAAATGTAATTTCACAGTTTCACTATGAAGCAAAATTGCGGTTGGCAGAAATTAATGCCCTAAAGGGGGACCTCGTTTACGCGGAGAATCTTTTGTTGGATATTTCTAAGAACAGAAAGTTACCCGAACAAATTAATAGCCAGATAAATTTACTTCTCGGTAAAGTTTATTTCTGGGAAGGAAAGTTCGGCTCGGCGTCGGAGAAATTATCCAACATTACTCAAAATTTATTTGACGATAATGCTAACGACGCGTTACAATTAATTGCTTTAATAAAAACATTAAAAAGTGATTCGCTTACGCTATCAATGTATGCCGAGGCTGATTTCCTTATCTATAAAAATAAATTTTCGGAAGCAGCAGAAATTTTAAATGAGTTAAGAATGAATAAAAACCCTATTATTTCTGAGTTTTCAGCATTTAAGTATGCTCAAGTATTAATTGCTGAAGATAAGTATACATCAGCAATAACAGCTCTTTCAGAAATTTTGGAAGAAAGTTCTCTTCAAATGTTTAATGCAGATATTCTATATTTATTGGGAGAAATCAAGTTTTATGCTTTAAAAGATTATGACGGTGCACTTTCAGCTTATAGAAATATACTTGATAATTACAGTAACTCCTTATATTTTGATAAGTCAAGACAAAAAATAGAATTTATAAACGAGCTAAAGAATAGACCAATATGAATGAAAAAAGAAATCAACCGAATGTAAAATGCTCTTTTTGCGGAAGAGAAGGCGAGGAAGTTACATCAATGGTCGCAGGTCCGGATGTTTATATATGTGATATATGTATTAGGACTAGCGTTGATATTCTCAAAAACAACATTGCAGCATATAATTCAAAAACAAAAGTGGCTCACAGTTTAACACCCGAGATGATTAAAAAAAGTCTCGATGAACATGTTATCGGGCAGGAACGAGCAAAGAAAGTTTTATCCGTTGCGGTTTACAATCACTATAAAAGAATAAACACCGGCGGATCTTTTTTCGAACTTGACGATGTGGAAATCGAGAAAAGCAACATTCTCTTAATCGGACCAACCGGTGTAGGTAAAACATTAATTGCACAGACTCTTGCAAAAATTTTAGATGTTCCCTTTGCAATTGCAGATGCTACAACTTTAACGGAAGCCGGTTATGTTGGCGATGATGTTGAGACTGTTTTAGTAAGATTGCTGCAAGCCGCCGATTATAATTTAGAAAAAGCTCAAAAAGGCATCATCTATATAGATGAGATTGATAAGATCGCAAGAAAGAGTGAAAGCACTTCAATAACAAGAGATGTTTCAGGCGAAGGTGTTCAGCAAGCACTATTGAAAATACTTGAAGGTACGGTTGCCGGTGTTCCGCCCCGTGGAGGAAGAAAGCATCCCGAACAAAGTTTAATTAACATTAATACAAAAAATATTTTGTTCGTAGTTGGCGGTGCCTTTGATGGTATTGACCCGATCATCGCTTCACGCGTTAAAAAGAATGTTATGGGTTTTGATACCGACTTCTCGGAAAAACGTAATGAAGAAAGAGACCAACTTTTGCAGCTAATTCAACCGGAAGACTTGTTGAAGTATGGATTGATTCCCGAATTAATAGGGAGATTGCCGATTATTGCCCCGCTGCATTCACTTAACAGAGAAGCACTTAATCAAATTCTAACACAACCTAAAAATGCAATCATAAAACAATTTAAAAAATTGTTTATGATGGAAGGGGTCGAATTGGAATTTGAAAAAAGCGCATTAGAATTAATCGTCGATAAAGCGATGGAACGTAAAACCGGCGCCCGCGCACTTCGCTCAATAGTTGAAGGTGTACTGCTTGATATAATGTTTGAACTGCCGAATATGGATAACATTGAAAAGTGTCTGATAACAAAAGATACAATCAAAAAAGGCTCTCAACCAATTTATATTAAAGCAGACCGGAAATCGGCATAGTAATTATTTTTTTCAAATACCCCGGTAAGACTTTTCCCATGAATAAATTATTAACATTTATTCTGCTTTGCGGATCGTTACTGATTGCTCAAAACAAACTTCTAATTAATATGGACTTTGAGCAAACCGATCATCTAAAAGCATACGGCGTAACTTATAATGCACTTGATAAAGGCGCTACTGCCGATTGGCTGTTAAACTATCGAGGCGGATCATTTCTTTTTGATTACGATGATCAGTTAGCTCTTACTTGTAAACTAAAAGGTGTTTCCTTTGAAGTAATTTCAAGCACTCAAGCAGTTGAGATTTTTGCTTACGTGCAAAACGAAGAACAAAATATGGATGTTGTTAGACTTGAAAAATCTCCACGTATCGGTGTATTTGTCCCCGAAGGATTTCTACCTTGGGATGATGCTGTATCGCTTGTTCTTGATTATGCAGAAGTCCCCTATGATAAACTTTGGATTCAGGAAATTTTAAGAGGTGATTTGGAAAATTATGATTGGCTTCATCTTCATCACGAAGATTTTACGGGTCAATACGGAAAATTTTATGCAAGTTTTAGTAATGCTCAGTGGTATATTGAACAGCAAATGCTTTATGAAAATGAAGCAAAGAAATTGGGTTTCGTAAAAGTCAGCGAGATGGAATTAGCCGTTGCCCTTGAAATTAGAGATTATATTTCCCGCGGCGGCTTTCTATTTGCTATGTGTTCTGCTACCGACTCGTATGATATCGCACTTGCCGCTAAAGATGTTGATATAGTTGATAGAATGTTCGATGGCGATCCCCCCGATCAAAACGCTCAGGAGAAATTGGATTTTTCACAAACACTTGCTTTCGAAAATTTCGAACTGGAAATGAATCCATATGTTTATGAGTACAGCAACATAGATATCCAGCCGATGGAAATCGGCAACCAGCAGAATGATTACTTTACACTCTTCGAGTTTTCTGCAAAGTATGATCCGGTTCCCACAATGTTAACTCAAAATCACGTGAACGTAATTCGCGGATTTATGGGACAGACAACAATGTTTAGAAAAGAATTAATTAAGAATTCGGTTTATATACTTGGTGAACGCGAAGGAACAAATCAAGTTAAATATATTCACGGAAACTATGGAAGAGGATTTTTTACTTTTTACGGGGGACATGATCCCGAAGATTACCAACATGCAGTCGGAGATCCCGAAACAGATTTGAGTCTGCACAAAAATTCTCCCGGGTACCGATTAATACTTAATAATATTCTCTTCCCCGCGGCAAAAAAGAAAAAACAAAAAACTTAAACCGGATATAAAATGAAATTCCTGAAAATTAAAAACAGCGATGAAAAAATTGAAGTCGGTAAATTAGTTTGCGTTGGAAGAAATTATGCAAAGCATGCCGAAGAGTTAGGAAACGAAATTCCCGAGTTTCCTTTAATATTCTTAAAACCGGCATCATCGTTAATTTATTCCGGGGAGCAGATTGTAAAACCGAATGATTCGGGAGAATTACACCACGAAGTTGAGTTAGTCTTATTAATTGGTAATGATGTAAAAAATGCAAATGATGAAGAAGCGGAAAACGCAATCTATGGTTATACTGTCGGGTTGGATATGACTTTAAGAGATATTCAAAGTGAACTTAAAAAGAAAGGTCATCCTTGGACTTTAGCAAAAGTCTTTGATACCTCTGCGGTAATTTCCGGCATAACTTTGAAGAAAGATTATCAGCTTAAGGGAAATGAAAAGATTCAACTGATAGTGAATAATGATTTAAAACAAAGTTCTACTTTGGATTTTATGCTTTTTAATTCCGTACAGATTGTAAAATATCTTTCAAACAAATTTACTTTAGAGAGGGGAGATTTAATTTTTACCGGTACACCGGAAGGAGTTGGTGCAGTAAATCCCGGAGATAAAATTTATGCTTCAATAGACGGTATTGCTAAGTTAGAAACAGCAGTTGTTGAATAATATTGACAAAAGAGTAGTGATATGATACAAATATTTGGTACAAGAAAGTGTAAGAATACCCAGAAAGCCGAGCGGTTTTTTAAAGAGAGAAAAGCCGATTTTCAGTTTAGAGATTTAACCGAAAAGGGTGTAAGCAAAAAGGAATTTGAAAACTTTGTTCAGTTTTACAAACTTGAAGAGCTGATCGATACCGAAGGAAAGCAATACATCAAAAGAAATTTGAAGTACATTACACATGATATTGAAACTGAATTGCTTGAAGATCCGCTGTTATTTAAAACACCAATAGTTCGATTCAATAAGAAAGTTACGGTGGGTTATGATCCCGATACATGGCTGGAGTTTGTAAAAGAATCTTGTTGATGCAGAATAGAAATTGGTATTTTAGCGTTCAACTTACAACCTTCTCCTTCAAAAGTTTTTATAGTTAACTCACCTTGAATGAAACGTATCCTTTCTTCCATACTAGCTAAGCCCATCCCTTTCAATTTATTTGAAGACTTTTCCTTTTCATAATCAAAACCAATTCCGTCATCTTCAATTCTTATATTAAGAAAATCATCTTTTCGTATGAAGATAACAATACCGCTTTGAGCTTGCGAATGTTTTCGAATGTTTGTTAAACCTTCTTGAATAAATCTGTAAATATTTGTCTGATATTCTTCGTTCATATTAAGCGGTTCATTAATGTTGGAGAAGAATTCGATTTTTGTTGTTGAGTGATTTGAAACATCGTTACATAAAGCTTGGACAGCATTTATAAGCCCCATTTGTTTGATAGAGTTTGGGTGAAGTAAAAAAGCCATATTTTTTAGTGAATTCGATAACTCCCTTAACCTATCAGATAACCAAACTAAAACTGAATTTACGTTGCCTTCATTTTCTTCGGGAAGTTTATCAACTTTGAATTTGATAAGTGCTAAATCCTGAGCTAGATTATCATGCAATTCACGCGCAATTTTTTCTCTTTCATCTTCCTGTGCTGTAAAAAGCCTTTGAGTTAATTCCCGAATACTGTTTTCGGACGAACGAAGATCGGCGGTTCTTTGTTTGACTTCAAACTCAAGTTGTTTGGAATAACGGCTCTTAGCCAAATAATCGTATAATGAATAAGAAAGGGTGATGAGTAAAACAGCCATAAGAAAAAAGAACCATATGTTTGTAAAAAAAGGAGGTTGTATTACTATTGTACTTAAGCGTAATGTATCGCTGTTGATACCTTTTGAATTTCTCGAAGTGATTTTAAGTAAATAATTACCTGCCGGAATGTTACGAATCTCATAATTGTTTGATTTAGTTTTATAAACCTCTGTAGTTCCTTTCTCCAAATTCTCTAGCAAAATAGAGTATTCAACCAGGTTTTCATCTACAAAACTCGGCGAGTTATATTTTAGCATTATTTCCGGTTTTTGATACGGGATATGGATTTCTTTTTCTTGTTTATATTCCCTCCCCCGAAGATCGAACACACCATAAAAATTTAATTTTGGTTTCGGATGATATGCATCTTTGTCAAACAAAAGGGGATGGAACACCGATAAACCTTTATCGGTGCCAATGTAGACTTTCCCATCGTTAAATAAGTAGGCATCTCTGTTTGTTTCGACACCGGCAAGTCCTTCTGTTGGCGTAAATAAAAACTTTTGCCCTGTTGAAGGATTCCATCGAAGAGCCCCGCCCATCAAACCAAACCAGAGAAACTCTTCTTCACGGTCAATGAAATATACCGGTTTATCAATATCCAAATCGGCAAATTTACTTATTTTCTCTCCATCGAATATGTATAAACCATTAAAAGTACCAACCAACCATTTATTGTTTGTCATTTTATAAAAAGAGTATACTTCATCTGCTAGCAGAGTGCCGGTTTTAAATGAATCAACTTCAGATGTGTTTTCATTAAATAGGTATAAACCTTTTCTTGTAGCAAGCATCAAATTTTCATCATTATACCTGGAAATTCTTCTTACATTCAAAGAAGAGATTGATTTTAAAGGAATAGGATTCCCCTTGTCGATTCTATAAAGATATTTATCGGTTGAGTAATAAATATTACTCCTGTTGTCAATAAATAAACTCAAAAACGAAAAAGAACCATCTGAAAGAATATTATTTTGCCATCCTACCTTTAATTGTCTTGTGATATAACCAATGCCAAGCAATTGCGAATTAAACCAAACAACATCTAACTTAGGGTCATAAGCTAAATACAATATTCTATGAAACTTTCGATGTTCCTTTTTGGAAGGTAATGATAATCTTATTATTCTGTTTTCATCTAAAGCTGAAAAACTTCCGTTATGAGCTAAAATAATCGGTCCGTTTGGGAATGATTCAATTGCGGTAATTTCATTTTCGGAAAGACCGTCTGATTCATAGAAATTAATAAAGGGAGAATGTTTAGTTTTTGTTAACCCGCGTAACGATGTAATCCAAACATTTGACTCATAATCAACAAAACATGAAGTTGCCCCGCTAGATGGGAACCCCATAGAATTATCAAGCTTTTCAAAATGATCAACTAATTGATTCCATCTGTAGGAACCAAAAATTGTTCCGAAATAAAAATCCTTGAATGGAGTTACGGTTATAAAAGCGTAATTTGAATGCTGCTCGTAGAATGGTATCTCAAAATTTTCTTTTAGAATAATAATTTTGTTATCAACAAACTGTCCAACCCAATTTAATCCAAGAAGATATATTTCGCCAGAATTAACCTGCTTGCTGATAGCAATTACTTCTCCGGTTTTATCAATTAAACGGGTATCGTAAATTTTTGTTTCCGGATTGTAAATTATCAAACCTCTGTTGGTAGCAAGAATAATTTGCTTGTTAATAAATTTGCCGTCGTACACTTTTATGTCTGTTGATCCATCTATTGATAGATTTTCCATCTTTTCTTTATTTCCAAAAACTACTCTACTTTGTCGTGAAAGACTCAAAAAATGCGGCTGGTTATCAAAAATACATATATCAATTATTATATAATCTTTATAATTGGGACTTTCTATAATAATATATTCCCATGAGTTATCTTTTTTATAAAAGACTTTATTTGTAAGATTAAAACCGGGAACCGCCCAAATAGTCCCTTGTTCATCCTTTTGAACGGTGCTGAAAAAATAATTTAGATTTTCACCTTTAACGGAATCTAATCTACTCCACGAACTCCCGTTGTATTCAATTAGACCGGATTCTGATGCAAACCACATGTTTCCATCATCATCTTGAGTACAACCGTAAAGTGTTTGAGAAGGCAATCCATCTAGAGTTGTATATGTTCTAACGATATAAGATTGAGAAATGAGATTTAGCGCAATTAGCAGAAAAAAAATTATATAAAAAAGATTACGCACTTTTAATTCGTTTGTTAATTTGATATTGAACCAAATATAACAAAAAACTTAAA
This sequence comes from uncultured Melioribacter sp., assembly GCA_964387045.1. GTDB lineage: Bacteria > Bacteroidota > Ignavibacteria > Ignavibacteriales > Melioribacteraceae > SURF-28. The sequence goes on from CAYLVF010000035.1 coordinate 11,930, forward strand.
TAATCTGCTTTTTTTTCAATACTTCAGAAATACTATTTGTAAGTGTGAATTGAAACGCATCCCAGCCCATATTTTTTGCTGCTTCAACATTCTCGATTAGGTCATCAATAAAAAAATGTTCGGAAGGATACGAACCTGTGAAATTCTCAACAGCTTTATAAATTTCATTTTCAGGTTTTCTCGCACCAACTTCATGCGAGAGAATCATCTTATCAAAATATTTTAGAAATCCGTATTTCTCCCAACCATATTTTTGATGAATAAAATTTGTGTTAGATAAAAGAACAAGTTGATAATTTTGCTTTAATAGGGGAAGAAGATTTATTGTATCGGTAATCGGCGAAAATAGATCGGAATAAAAACGATAAAAATCTTCAGCGCTTATTTTATAATTCAACCACGACAACATTTTATCGGTAAATTCTTCCCGGGAAATATTGTTCTTTTCATACTCGCAATGAATATGATAGTTCTCAAAATATAATGAATGAAACCGTTCACCGAGTCCGGCTTCAACTTTATTCAAATTATCAATAAGTCTCCGTGAATCTACTTTAAGAAGTACATCGCCTAAATCGAATACAATTACTTTATAACTGTTTGGCATAATAATAAATGTGGGTCGACAAAAATATTGTCGACCCGAAATGGTTAATTGAAGAAACCGTCACTTAAATCTTGATTAACTTTTAGTTCCGTTACCACTAATTCAATGGATTGAGGACCTAACTGCTGTGAAAGTTTGTGCGGAAACAGTACACCCTCAACTTCTTTGTAATCCGACATATCTATTGTTTGATCAAAACTTCCTTGCGGAGATTCAACTGTTGTTATTTCTCTAATTTTAAATCCAGATTCAACATCATAATAATTAAACCATTTTTTGCCTGATGGAAGAAGAAGTTCAA
>CAYLVF010000036.1:0-12691 GCA_964387045.1 uncultured Melioribacter sp.
TGAGAATAAGATTTTAAGTACGGGAGTATACTTTTACGTTTTGGAATCTCAGCAATTAAGATTAAGCCGCAAGATGATGTTGATAAAATAAGTCGCCGTCGACATTTATCGGTGTGAGTATGGAAATGTAACCGCTGACATTTGTCAGCGAGATTACATAACTCGATATCCAAAGCCAACAGAAACACCTTTTTAGAATTGTTATTCTATTCAAAATCACGAGAGGTTACCACCGCAGACGTAAAGTCTGCGGATACATCCAATCTTTGAAAACGTTGAAGGTCACTTGCTTTAGACCTTCAACGTTGCTAGCCGTCTTAGCAACCTTCGAGGAAAAAGTACTTTAACATAAGACGCTTACCTCGAAGGTTAGCTGTGCATAAAAATCCCCGGGATTTGTCAGATAAAAAATTATTAACCAAGATTTTTGTTTTCTAATTTATTTAAGAAAATCCCGGGGATATCATTTCAACAATTACATTTTACCTTTTTGTATATTACCGCAGTTTAAAACTAATTAATAAATCTCATGCAGCTTTACAAAAACTTTTCACCTTCGGTTTCTGTAATTGTACCGACATACAACCGGGAGAAACTTCTTCCCCGTGCGTTGGATTCTGTTTTAAAACAAACTTTACGCAATTGGGAATGTATTGTTGTTGATGACGGAAGTACGGACAATACTTTTCAAGTAGTTAATGAATATTTGGAAAATGATCATCGTTTTAGATACATGAAGCATTCCAACAAAAAACCGCCGCTTACTTTTAATACGGGAATACAAGCATCAATCGGAAGATTTGTAACTTTTCTCGGAAGTGATGATGAATACAAAGGAGATCATCTGCAATTACGTTATGATTTTATGATAAACAATCCTAAAATTGATTTAATTCAAGGTGGATTAGAAATTATAGGTCACCCTTATGTAAAAGATAAAAATGATTTATCAAAAGAAATTCATATCTCAGAGTGTAAAGTAGGCGGAACATTTTTCGGAAAGAGAGAAGTCTTTTTTGAATTGGAAGGCTTCCGTGATTTGAAATATGCAGATGATGCAGATTTTTGGCAGCGAGCGGAAAAGAAATTCAATTTAGCAGAAGTCGATTTCCCAACATACATATATCACCGCGACACACCCGATAGTATTTGCAGTAATATTGAGCCATCGTAACGATTTGATTACGTTAGAAGCGGATAATCGCTGCACTGAGTATTTGATAAATTCTTTAGCGGGTAAATACAAACCGGTTTAATAGATTGCGATATATAAAAGAATAGGTCGTAACTAAAACAAAAAGTATTAGTTATTATCAATTTCTTTCAAATCATCCGTAAGTTTTTCTGCCAATTCTTTTTCTGTAATTTCTTCCAGTTTTAGCTTAGAAGTTTTAACGGAAATATCCGGTGAATCACCTTCGCCTGTCATATATCTGTATAAATTAAATCCCAACCGGTTTCTATCATTTGAGATGGGAATATTAGCGGCATACTTTTCAACAATATTATAAACTTTTTTCTCTAGAGAATCTTCCGGAAAAAAATTTGTCGATGGAGGCGGGAGTGTTGTCATTTTTTACCTTGTCTTTTTTAATAACTTGCTAAAAATAACTAAGTTGGCTTTTTTCTACAAACTTTTAATTGAGGAGTATGCCATTCCCTCATTAATAATTTGAGAACAACGTTAATATCACTAAATTTGACACTAAAATAAAACAGATATTTTTGAAACAATACAATAAAATATTAGTTGTCCGTTTTAGTTCATTAGGAGATGTACTGCTTACAACACCGTTGTTAAAGGAACTTAAAAAAGTATATCCTAATGCGGAAATAGATTTTCTGGTTAAACAGCAATTCATTCAAGCAGTTGAGACAAATAAAAATCTGAATAGGATTTACGAGTTAACGCAAAACAAAAACAATAAAATTCTAATTCAAACTCTCCGTAAAAATAAATATGATCTTGTAGTTGATTTGCAGAATAATTTTAGAAGCCGTTCGTTAACATCAAAGCTTGGTGTTATGTGTGTGCGATTCAAAAAACCGACGTTAAAGAAATTTCTACTTGTTCGGTTCAAATGGAATTTATTCAGAGAGATTAAGTCGATACCCGAAATGTATTTTGAAACCATACCGAAGCTTAGTTTTAATGATCAATTACCGGAATTACATTTAAGCGATGAAATAATACCGAGTGTTAAATCCGGCGAGAGATATATTGGCTTTACACCCGGTTCAAAACATTTTACGAAGATGTATCCATTCGAATATTATATTGAACTCGGAAAAAGATTTAATGAGGAAGGATATACTATTTTGTTGTTTGGCGGCAGCGCCGATAAAGAAATTTGTCATAAATTACATTCATCTATTCCTAATTCAATCGACCTGTCAACCGAAGACGACCTTCTGCAGATTGCAAGAGATATGAAAGAATGCAGATTAATTATAAGTAACGATTCTGGGTTGATGCACGCTGCGGTTGCAGTGAATGCACCGGTTGCAGTAATTTGCGGGTCGACAGTTAAAGAGTTTGGTTTCTTTCCTTATTCAACAAAGTCATTGATAATAGAAAATACTGAACTAAAATGCCGCCCATGTTCTCATATTGGAAGAAACAATTGCCCTCAAAAACATTTTAAGTGTATGCTGGAATTAGCTCCCGATATAATTTTTACCGAAATAAAGGAATTTATGTATTCATTATGATTGCGATACTAAAGTTTATATATAACTATTTACTGCTGCCGATATTCATCAGCGTTTTATTTGTTGGTTCGCTATTTAACAACAAAATAAGAAGAGGATTTAAGGATAGAAAAAATTTAGAAGAGAAGATCAAAAAAGCAGTTGTAAGTTTCGATAAATCAAAAAAAAGAATATGGTTTCATTCCTCTTCAATGGGCGAATTTGAGCAGGCTAAACCGATAATCGAAAAGATAAAAAAAAGCCAAGATGTTTATATAATTGTTTCGTTCTTTTCACCTTCGGGTTATGCAAATTCGGTTAATTATCCTTATGCGGATCTTGTTACATACATTCCACTCGATACCCCTAAACGATGCCGCAGCTTTCTTAAATTAATAAATGTAAACGCAGCGGTATTTATGCGATACGACATTTGGCCGAATATGATTTTTGAATTAGCGAATCAAAAAATACCCGCTTTGCTTGTTGATGCAACATTAAGAAGAAACTCATTAAGGAAAATCGGTTTAAGTAAGAAATTTCATAATCACATCTACAATTCTTTACATAAAATATTGACAGTCTCGGATGACGACAAGAAGAATTTTCTAGAGTTTAACTTAACTGAAGAAAAAGTTAAAACGGTTGGTGATACAAGGTTCGATAGAGTTCACCAAAAAAGTCTTGTTGCAAAAGACCGCAAATTAATTGAAGGAAACTTATTCGCCGGGAAAACAGTTTTTGTAATGGGAAGTTCTTGGGAATCGGATGAAGATGTTTTACTACCGGCTCTTTTCAGATTAATGAAACGTCATCAAGAACTTATATTAATAATTGTCCCGCATGAACCGACAATTAATCATCTTGAAAAACTTGAACATCAGATAAAGCGGGATCTTGGCTCGATAAGATTTTCTTATTTAAATATTTACAAAAATCAAAGAGTAATTCTTATCGACTCAATCGGAATATTACTCAGTCTCTATTATTATGCCGATATTGTATTTGTTGGTGGTGGATTCAAACAGGGTGTTCACAATGTATTGGAACCCGCTGTCTACGGGCTTCCGGTTTTATTCGGTCCAAAGATTCAGAACAGTCAAGAATCATTAGCTTTAATAGAAGAGGGAAGCGGTAGAGTAATTTATAACACAAGAGATGCGTACAAAATTATTAAGCAGCTTATTTCGGATAAAACATACAGAGAAAAATTGGGTAAAATCTCCTCCGTTTACGTAAAATCACATATTGGTGCCACAGAAAAAATATATAAAGAAATTATAAGTGTTGTTAAATTAAAATAAATCCCCGGAATTTTGAATTCAGGGGATTTTATGTAATATCACTTTAATAAGGTGATTTTTTTCATTTCAATAAATTTCTGTGAATTGTCTTCTGTTGTAGCTTCGAATCTAAGCAAGTAAATTCCGGATGCTAAATTTTTAGCATTCCAATTACGAGTGTGTATTCCAGTCTCAATTATACCTTCCTCAAGAACAGTAACTTCTCGTCCCATGATATCATAAATTTTTAAGCTAATTTTGCTCTGTATCGGAACACTAAATCGAATTGAAGTCGATGGGTTAAAGGGATTCGGATAATTTTGATTTAATGAATATGTTGTCGGAATATTATCATCATTGACAGAAGTTGCAGGCTCAACAATGAGTATACCTGATATATTTTGAGTTCCATCCCAAAACCCGCCTCCATCTGAATTATAACCGCCATAAGAATAAGCTCCATTTTCATATTGGAATCTGCTTGCGTAGTAATAAGTACCGGCAGGTAATACTGAGCCGATATCTTTCATAAATTCATCATTATTTCCAACATCAACATTAAAAACAGCGTTAAGCCAAACATTCTCATCCCACGAAGCGGGATTAGTGTTCTCATTATTTGCACCAATCCAAGCTGAGAGGCCTAGGGTAGGACCAGGTGAATTTGTTACATCAGCCTTCCATGCTTGAGCATATACTATAAATTCATTCCCTTCTTGAATATTTCCATCAGGAGGCCACTGTAAGTTGCACCAATCAACAGTTGGTCCACTCGCACTACTTAAGTATAATATTCCCGAAACATTATTCATTCCATCCCAAAAACCACCACCACCTTCATTGTAACCACCATAAAAAGATTTAACTCCACCAGCAATAAATCTACTTGCGTAATAATAAGTACCTGGCTCTAAGTTACCTCCGATATCAGCCATATATTCATCATTATTACCCACGTCGATATTGAATTGAGCTGGAATCCATGCACTTTGGGGCCAAGTTGAGGGATTTGTATTTTCAGTGTGTACACCAATATATGCATTAAATTCTTCAGATGGTCCAGGGGTGGAAGTAATTCCTTCAACCCAAACTTGAGCATAAACTGTCCCACTCTGCCCCACATCTAAGGACATAGAAGGCGGCCATTGTAAATTGCACCAGCCAATTACGGAAATGTCTGAAATGCTGAAGTTACCAACACCGTTAACATTGTTTACACCATCCCAAGCACCACCCTGGAAAGCTCCGTAATAAAAATCACCGCCATTTAATCGATAACGTGCAGCATAATAAAATGAAAATGGAATTTCTCCTATAGTTTTGAGCAATTCAGCTATGCTTAAATCAGCAGTATATTCATCATTATTTCCAATATCCAAATTAAAAACACCTTCAACCCAACTGGTTTCTGCCCATGTTGAAGGGTCTGTGTTCTCTAAATTTAATCCGAACCATGCTTCAATATTAGCTCCTTGACCTTCAGCATCTGTAACTCCGGCTTCATAAACTTGACCATAAACAGTAAATGTTATTTCATTCAATAAATTAACCTCAGGAGGCCATTGCAAATTTGCCCAATCAATTACTGTATCGGGGACTGAACTAACGGTCAATACTCCGGAAACATTATTAACACCATCCCAAGCACCGCCATTGAAACCTCCATAATAATAATTAAGTCCGTTAGAAACCGTATTTACTTCCTTCGCTAAATCCGGCTCTTGATATAAAAATCTACTTGCATAGTAATAAGTCCCTTCGGATAATCCAGATCCAATGGAAGCAGTATATTCATCATTACTCCCCACATCACCTAAATAAGATGCTATTTGCCATGCATCTTCTGACCATGTTGCAGGATCGTTATTTTCGGTATGAATACCAAACCAAGCTGATATTCCGGTTCCTTGACCTGGTGAGTCTGTAACTCCACTCATCCAAACTTGGGCATAAACATTAAATGAATTACCTTCAAGAATTTCGGCATTTGGCGGCCATTGTAAATTTGCCCATCCAATAGTTGGAATTGCATTAACAGTTAAAACTCCGCTGTTGTTATTCCAAGGACCTCCTAAACCTCCGTACCAAAAAGTAACAATATTTTGCATGTTAATATTCTTTGCATCAGCAGGGGGTTCATACAAAAACCGGCTTGCATAATAATATGTTCCACCTGAAAGATTGCTACCGATTGATGCAACAAATTCATCATTATCACCAGCATCTCCATTGAAATCAGCCGGTTGCCATGAGTCTTCCGACCATGTAGCCGGATCGGAATTCTCAACATTAACTCCTATCCATGCTTGAAGTCCGGCAGACTGACCGGGAGAAGATGTTACACCATCAATCCATATTTGAGCATATACATTTACGGATTCACCTTCGTTAATTGTTGCGCTAGGGGGCCACTGTAAATTATACCATTGACCATAAATAGACATGGTGAGAAACAGAACTAAAAAAAGAAAAAGTTTTTTCATTAGATACCTCCCTTAAAGAGTAAAAGTAAAGATGATTTAGCAAATAAAAATCATTTGGATTAATTTTCTCAGAAAAATGCAAAAGAAATATTCAAAAATTATACTATATCTTGGAGCAAGATAAGAATACAACAAATAAAAAACATTACATTTTGGTATTTGATGAATTTGGTAAAACAGCATCTTTTATTTAATTTTTATTTCATAATAGAACTAAACAAGAGGAAATATGAAATCAAAAGATCAAGTGATTGCAGAACTTAAAGTGCTCGGTATTAAAAATATTTTGGATGTTTACTATAACTTAGCAACTTCAGCACTTTATGAACGGGCAATCTGCAGGAGAGAAGGTATGTTAGCTCATCTTGGCCCGCTTGTGGTTAGAACAGGGCAGCATACAGGCAGAAGCCCGAATGATAAATTTATTGTTAAAGAAAAAACCAGCGAAGATAAAATTTGGTGGGGAAAAGTAAACCGTTCAGTTGATGAATCAAAATTTGACGGTCTTTACAAAAAAATGATCGCGTATATACAAAACAAAGATATTTATGTTCAAGATTGTTATGCCGGCACTGATCCTAATTACAAATTACCAATTAGAATAATCACTGAATCAGCATGGCACAGTCTGTTTGCAAGAAATATGTTCGTTCAAATTCATAATGAGAGAGAGTTAGAAAGTCTTAAACCTGAGTTTACTATAATACAAATGCCGAGTTTGCATTCAGAGCCTTCGGATGACGGAACAAATTCAAACGTGTTTGTTATTGTTAATTTTGAAAAACGAATAGTATTGATAGGAGGAACTTCCTATGCCGGTGAAATTAAGAAATCGGTCTTTACAATTCTTAATTACCTAAATCCGTTAAGAGGAGTAATGTCAATGCATTGCTCTGCTAATGTTGGAGATGATGATAAAGATGTCGCGTTGTTATTCGGTTTATCGGGTACTGGTAAAACAACTTTATCGGCAGACCCCTCAAGGAAGTTAATTGGTGACGATGAACATGGCTGGAGCGATGCGGGAGTATTTAATTACGAAGGGGGCTGTTACGCAAAAGTAATCAATCTTTCAGAAGAAGCAGAACCCGATATATATGAAACCACAAGAATGTACGGTACTATTTTAGAAAATGTTGCATTTGATACTCAATCAAGAATGCTTGACTTAAATGATAGCTCACTCACCGAGAATACACGCGCAGCATATCCTATAACACATATTGATAATATTGTTGAAAGCGGAATGGCAGGGCATCCGAAAAATATTATTATGCTTACAGCCGATGCATTTGGCGTACTTCCACCGATTGCAAAATTAACAACAGAGCAAGCAATGTATCATTTCCTTTCCGGTTATACCGCAAAAGTTGCCGGTACCGAAAAAGGTGTTACAGAACCGAAAGCGACTTTCAGTACCTGTTTCGGTGCTCCCTTTATGCCTTTGCATCCTTCCGTATACTCAAATCTGTTGGGTGATAAAATCAAGAAACATAATGTAACATGCTGGCTTATCAACACCGGGTGGAGCGGTGGACCGTATGGAATCGGGAAACGTATATCAATCAAATATACACGAGCAATGTTAAGTGCGGCTTTAAACGGTGAGCTAGATAATATAGATTATACCACCGATCCAATTTTTGGTTTGAATGTTCCTAATGAAGTTCCAAATGTTCCGGTTGAGGTTTTGAATCCTAAAAATACTTGGGATGATAAAGGGAAATATGATGAAAGTGCAAAAAAATTAGCTAAGATGTTTCATGATAATTTTAAAGATTTTGAAGAATACGTTAATGATAAAGTTAAAAATTCAGGTCCGACTCATAAATAGTTGAAAACTTGGGGATGTCAATCACTGCATCCCCTTCTCTTTTGAAACCAGCCGATATTTAATTAGTTGCTCTTATTTCCTATATTCGTTTTAGTCAATACTCTTTTTAATATTATTAATGAAAACAACCTCTGAAATCTTACTTCAAAGCTTCTTGGATTTTGCTCCAATCGGAATAATTATTTTCGATGAAGAATTTAATATTAACTATGTCAACGAAAGTTTTTTCGCTTTCAATTTAACCGCTGCGTTTTCTAAAGAAGATATTCTTGGCAAATCAATTCTATCCGATAAGAAAATTGGATTTAGTCCTTTATCAAAAGAGATAAGAGCTTTAGCTAACGGCGAGAGTTTTGAAAGTGAATTAAAGAAAATTAAATCTATAGAGGGAAACGAACTTAAAATAATTGCAAAAGCTAGTTCGATATTCGATGAGGAAATTTTTAAGGGTGGCATTATTATTATTGAAGACCTTAAATCACTTACGTCAGCTTCCGATGATAAGTTTAGTTACGACAATCTGTTGAAATCACTCTTTCCCATCGCCGATGCTGCTTTGATAACAAATATGAACGGCGATGTGATTTTATTTTCAGCAAGCGAGAAATTAAAATTTAAGCAGACTCTAAAAAGCCTTCGTGAAATTTTCGGCATAGAATCTGAAAATGCAATTAAAGATATGTATAAAACGCTGAAAGAAGGAAACACAAATCTTCAAGAAGTAAATCTTGCTTTAGGAAAATTACACGAAGAGCTACTGGTGAATGTAAAGATCATTCCGATAAATAACAGGGGCTCTAACACGGCTTTTGTTTTGATTAAGGATGTTACCGAGGAATTAGAATCTAAAATTGCATTAGAGAATGAGTTAAACGAATTACGCCGATACCAGGCAATTACATCTTCAATTGTCGATGCAGTGATAGGTATTAATTTTAATGGGGAAATAAGGTTCTGGAATGAATCATCCGAAAAAATATTCGGCTTTACACGGAGTCAGGTATATGGAAAGTTTATTAGTATAATTTTCCCCTCTCTTAATGAAGACTATTTTCAAATACTTAGGGACGAGCTTATAGAAAGAAGACGGTGGGAAGGCGATCTATATGTTGAAACTGTCGAAGGTACAAAAGAAATTTTTGATGTTAGGATGGGGTTAACAGGCGATCAGGAAAGTAAATCAATTGTAATTTTATGTTCAAGTGTTACCGAACGTTATCTTAGCGAAAAAGAATTAAGACAATCTGAAGAAAGATTCAGAAATATTGTTACCAACTCCCACGAATACATTTGCACGCTTGATCTTAACGGAAGGATAAACTATGCAAATCCCCATTTCGCTCAGTCATTCGGTTATTCTGAAGATGAACTTTATAATAGATACTTCACTGACTTAGTCGATCCGGAATTTTTAGAAGATAACAAATTAGAAATCTTACCCGAAAAATTAATCTCATTTCAATTGAACGAAATTCCCCTTGTTAAACAAGATGGTGAAATTGTATTTGTCCTGGCAAGTTTCGCTTCCGTAAAAGAGCAGGACGGCACTCCAAAATATTATATTGCCGTATTAACCGATATTACGGAAAAGAAACAAGCCGAAAAAGATCTTCTTCTTATAAAAACTGTTTTTGAAGCTTCACAAGACGGTATTGCTGTTACCGTTAACGGTACAATTATTCTTGTAAATAATTCTTTTATAAAAATGCTCGGTTATCAATCCGAAGATGATTTGGTAGGTGGAAGTTTTTATGAATTTATAGTTCATAGCGATAGAGAAAGAATCGAGAATATTTTTCATGATCTTGAACATGGAGAAATCGAAATTGACCGGATTGAATTTGATTTAATAAAAAATGATGGTTCAACTTTTTCAGTTGCGGATTCTGTGGCAAAGTACGGCGTTGACGAAAATATGTTCTTGGTTTCCGTTCTTCGAGATGTAACAATTGAAAAACAAAACCATGATGCATTGCTTAAAAGCGAAGAACGGTATAGAAGCATTACCGAAAACATTGAAGAAAGTTTGTGGACTGCCGAACAAAGAGACGGTAAACTGAAAGTTGTTTTATATACTCCGGCAATTAAAGATATAACCGGTTTTTCTTCCGAAGAATTTTTAGAAGATGATAAAAAATGGATGAAGATTATTCATCCCGACGATGCAGAAACCGTTATGTCTAAAATGAGAAGACTCTATTCCGATCCCGGCAGATTTTCAGATGCATTTCAATATAGAATAATAAACCATGACGGAAATATTGTTTGGCTCGAAAATAAAATTAATATAATACGGAACGATAAAGGGGCTATTCAAAAAATTTACGGACTAGTCAGCGATATTTCATTTAAGAAAAAAGCCGAAGAGGAGCTAAAAAGTTCAGCAGAAAATTTGAAGAAACTTAACGAGGCTAAAGATAGATTCCTTTCAATAATTTCGCATGATTTAAGAACACCCTTTAGTTCAATTCTCGGTTTTACCGATTACCTTTTGAGTGAAAAGGATGTTGATCCCGAAAAACAGCGAACTTATATAAAATTAATTCAAGACTCATCGAAGAGTATGCTCTCTTTAGTTAATTCACTTTTGGATTTTACTAGAATTCAAACAGGCAGAGTAAGGTTCGAACCAGAAAGAATAAGTGCAAAGAACATTATTCAGAAATCGATTAATATGTTATCCGGCACTACGATGCAGAAAAAGATTTCATTAAAATCTTTTGTTGGTGATGATGTTTACGTTCATGCCGATGCTACTTTACTTTTGCAAGTATTCAATAACCTGATTTCAAACGCAATTAAATTTACTAACCCGGGGGGCGAGATAATAATTACATCTAAACCAAATGTTGCCGAAAGAGGATTTGAATTTAGAGTGAAGGATAACGGTATCGGTATTAAGCAAGAAGATTTGGGAAAATTATTTAACGTCGATTCAAAATTTACAACTCCCGGTACTTCCGGCGAAAAGGGAAGTGGTCTTGGTCTTTCGTTAGTTCAAGAAATAATTGAAAAGCATGGTGGTAAGATTTCTGTTGAAAGCGAATTGCATAAAGGTACCGAATTTATTTTTACCATGCCCGTATCGTCAATGAATATTCTATTAGTAGATGATTCCAAAACCGATAGAATCCTTTATTCCAAATTGATTAAAAACTTTTTGCCGAATTACCAGATAGTTGAAGCGGGTGAAGGGACAGAAGCATTGAAGATAATTAGAAAATCTCCTCCGGCGATTGTTATTACTGATCACTATATGCGTGGAATGGGGGGATATGATTTGGTTAAACAAATCAAATTACTCGAAATCGATTTCAAACCGCCGGTGATTATTTTAAGCAGAGATATTACTTTGGATATTTCCGAAGAATATGCCGAGCTTGGTGTTGAGTTTGTTTTCCAAAAACCTGTAAACCTAAAATCCTTTAAAGAAGCGCTTGAACGCTCACTTAAGAAAGCTATCTATTATTAATTAGACTATTTTACTTTCCGTAAAACCGCCCCGGTGCTTGGATGCAATTTATAGGTCTTACTGACTTCAACTAAACTTGAGATACCTGCTTTTTCCTCGTTTACTAAAACTCCCCACTTGCCTTCCGGTAATATGAATTCAGTGATTATATTCCTATCGGCATTAAAAAGAACAAAGAATTCATCTTCATTATGTTTTAGTAAATAACCGAACGAAAGAAGTGATTCGTTATTTTTAACAAAATGAATATTCTCATAGTCAGCATGTCTAAATGCTTCGTAAGTTTTTCTTAATTCGATCAATCCTTGATAATATTCAAACAACTCACGGTTAATATCAACATGTTCATAATTTATGTAGTTAGTTGCATTATCTTTATTGTACGAGTTGTGATCAACATGCCCTTTCTCTTTATCGGGTATTTTGATGTTATGCGGTATAACTTTTGAGCGTGCATACTCCTGACCGGAATGAATCATTGTTATACCCTGCGATGTAAACAAAAATAATGCACCAAGTTTATTAAGCCTTAACTGAAGGGGAGTAAGTTTTGTATGCTCGTCAAGATTTTTTATAACAGAATGTGGGTCAATATCTTTCAAACCTATTCTGATAAAATCACTTAAGGTATAACCATCGTGCGATTCAAGATAGTTTACAGAATGTTCTTTCTTTTGAAATAAGCCAAGTGAATCTTTAAGAAGTGTTCCGTTTACATAACTTTTTATTCTTTGCGGTGAATTGTTGCCGTACCATTTTCCGAAGATCCAGCCAAGTCCGTCAAATGGATTTTCACCTTTAATACCGTTTCTAATTTGATCGTTCCATGCACCCCAGCCGCGTACTGAAAATCCTTGCGGGTCGTAACCTCCGCCCCAAGGTTCACAGACAAAAACTACATCGGGATTAATTTTTCTCGCTTCATGAA
>CAYLVF010000037.1:0-12385 GCA_964387045.1 uncultured Melioribacter sp.
GTTTTTTCTCAAGGATATTTTGAGAGACTTTATTAAAGAAAAGTAATCGCTCAATTAAGTCTGAATAATTAGGATGATCATTGTATTCGTCGGTAGAAACGTTTGTCATTTGTTTTTTAGTTTTAAGAATCGTTTGAAAAATACGCTTTATTCAAATTATTTGCATCTTTTTACAGATTTATTTTAGAATCATTCTAATTGGGCACTTTTGACAACAATTATTTGTTTAGTCAAGTGAAACAATAATAATGGTTTTAATTTGGAACAATGTTGCAACCTACAATGTTCTTAAATATTGTGGGGGGAATGAAAAAAACAATTTTAAAATAAAAAGGAGCATAACAATGAAAAAAATAAACATAATCTTGTATTTCTTGCTTTTTGCCGTATTAACAGTAAGCGCCCAAACAAATTGGAGCTTCGATAAATCACATTCAAAAATCGGTTTTACCGTTTCCCACATGGTCATTACCGATGTTGACGGAAAATTCAACGAATATGAGGGTACCGTTGTAACAGAAGGTGAAGATTTTGAAGGAGCTCATGTTAACTTCACAATAGAAGCTAACAGTATCAATACGGATAACGAAAGAAGAGATAATCACTTAAGATCTGATGACTTCTTCGCCGCTGACGAATATCCGCAAATTACCTTTGCCGGTAAATCAATGAAAAAAGTCAGCGAGAACAAATACGAACTCGTTGGTGATCTTACCATTCGAGGAATAACAAAAGAAATTAAACTGGATGTTACTCATAACGGTACGGTACAAGATCCATGGGGAAATACTAAAGCCGGGTTTAAGCTTGCCGGTTCTTTAGATAGATTTGAATATGGTTTAAAGTGGAACACCGCAATTGAAGCCGGAGGTTTGGTAGTTGGAAAAACCGTGTATCTTAACATTGACATACAATTGAAAAAAGAAGTAACGACAGAATCATAATGAAACTTGAAGAAGAGATAAAACAAGAGAAATTCAAAAGTGAATTACACAAGCTGGCTGTGAATATTATTTATACTCACAGCTGGCTTAATTATCATCAAATCCGATTATTAGTTAAATATAACCTTACACCGCAGCAATACAATATTCTAAGAATCCTGCGAGGTCAACACCCGAATCCTGCTACGGTTAATTTATTAAAGGAACGGATGCTAGATAAGATGAGCGATGCATCTCGATTGGTAGAACGCCTGCGAATAAAAGACCTTGTAGAAAGAAAAAACTGTAAAGAAGACAGAAGAAGGGCAGAAGTAATAATCACAGAAAAAGGGCTTGAGGTTCTTCAAGAGCTTGATATTTTCGAAGATAAATTCCAATTTGTTTTTAAAAACATCGGCGAAGATGAAGCTAAGGTTGTTAATGATCTGCTTGACAAAATCCGCGGATAATCCTTTCAAAGACTCTATAAAAATTAATCCATAATTACAAATCTTTGTCCATATAAAAATTTTTCATCAGAAAAATTTTTTCCAATATTTTTTTTATTTCCTTTTACTAACTTATTACAGAAGAAATAATTTATTTATCGGAGAATTAAGATGGCGATAACTATCAGCAAAGCTACCAATGAAATAGTTTCATTGTTAAAAAAGCAATCACATCCTCAAGAACAGAAAAAAACTTATTGGAATGTTATGAATGAACAATTAGTGGAAGAAGGAACCTGGGATGATGAACTACTTGGTCAAGTAAAAGAAATAATTGCCGACTGGGTTAATAAATTAAAAAAGAATGATTTGAAAATTCTGTGGGAAGAAAGCGAAAGCGCCGCGGAAAACTATTCCGGTGAAGAAATACCTGACAATGATATTGTAATAGAGGAACTAAGCGAAGAGTTACTAGACCTTACTTTAAATAGAATTGAAGATTCCGTCCCTAGAGAAGAGTATTATATTCCCGAAGCAAAAAGCATTAAAAATTTTTCTGATGATGGAGATGATTTTGCCGAGGATATAGATGACGATTTATTTGAAGATGATGATCTGGACAGTTTTGAAGACGATTACTTTGATGATGATCGATATTAATTCTCCGGAAATTTTTATTTTTTAAAAGCCGAAAATTCCGACAATATTATTTTGGTTCATTGTTGAGTAATGTAGTAATTTTTTCTTTTACTCTTGTTTGGATATGTAATAAATCCCTCGCCCACTTTTACCAAATTTTTTATTTTTTTCCTGCACTAAGTACATACTTTTAAAGTAATTAATTACGATATTGGGACATCGGGTGTTTTTTGCCTAAGTTGTAAATGCCTCTATCCAATATTATACCGGCATAAGTTAAAATAGAGGAGGTCATTATGAAAAGTAAAAGCTCCAAATTTACACTTGTCTTTTTAGCTCTTATAGCCGCCGTAATTATCGCACAATCCTTTAGAGTTAATGAAATACCACACGGAAATATAAATACTTGCGCAAACTGCCATTTTAATCCCGCCGGGGGCGGCGCAAGAAATGCATTCGGAACAGAGGTCGAAAATAATTTTCTTACTGTTCCCGGTCCATCGGGGCATGTTCAGTGGGGTCCGGAACTTGCGGCTCTTGATTCCGATGGTGATGGATTTACAAACGGTGAGGAACTTCAAGATCCAAACGGCGAATGGCGTCCCGGAAATCCGCTTCCCGGTCATCCGGCATTTGTTACAAATCCGGGTGATCCAAATAGTTTCCCGGTGGTGGCAATTATTGTTTTATCGCCAAATGGCGGAGAATCCTTTGAACCTGATCAGCAAACTGAAATAACCTGGGCAAGTAATCTTATTGATGATGTTATTATTGAGTTCACATCAGATAACGGGGGAAGTTGGTCGGAGGTTATCAATTCTACTCCATCAAATGGAAGTTACATATGGACTGTTCCTAATATTTCTTCAACCCAATGCAGGATAAGGATTGTTGATGTTGTTACGGGAACAAGTGATCAAAGCAATTCGACATTTACTATTTCGCAGCCGCTTAATCCTGAAATTACTGTAACCAGTCCGAACGGAGGTGAGGAGCTGCAAATTGGAGCTCAGTTTGAAATTACATGGATAAGCAATGATGTTAATAATGTGTTAATTGAGCTTTCAACAGATAACGGTAATGCATGGAATGAAATAGTTGCGTCCACTGAATCCGACGGAAGTTATTTATGGACCGTGCCTAACATTTCTTCCGATGAGTGTTTAGTCAGAATAAGTGATATTGAAAGCAACGCTTTTGATCAAAGCGATAATGCATTTACAATATTTGACCCGACCAGCGTAATTGATGATGTAAGGCTAGCATTTTCACTTAGTCAAAATTATCCCAATCCCTTTAATCCTACAACAACAATTCAGTTCCAAATACCAAAACTATCCGATGTTGTATTGAAAATATACAGCTCAACAGGTGAGTTGGTAAAAATTCTAGTAGACCAGCCTTTGAGTCCGGGGCAACATCATGTTGTTTGGAATGGTAAAAATCAATTTGATCAAAATGTTGCATCCGGCGTATATATATACCAACTCAAGTCGGATCAACTGGCTGAAACAAAACAAATGATATTGATGAAATAAAAGCAACTGTGGGGGATGCATAATACAAAAGTATCCCCCATGCATCATATCCAATTAAAATTCATTGATGGTTTACTCGTCTATTCCTATTTTACCAAATGATTAATAAAACATAGGTATGATATGTCTAATATCAAGCTTGCTCTCTCTCTCCTAATAACCCTTTTAGTAATAATAAGCATTGCGCAGAGCGGACAAAATGAGAAAGGAAGAGTAACCGGCATTGGCGGAATATTTTTTAAGACTGAAAATCCCGAACAAACACGTGAGTGGTATTATAAAAATCTCGGCTTAACTCCAAACGAGTACGGTTCAATGTTTGAGTTTATAGAGTCCGATTCAAAAAAGACTGCATATTTACAATGGAGTCCGTTCAATAAATCAACTAAATATTTTGAACCATCCAAAAAAGATTTTATGATAAATTACCGCGTTGTAAACATTGAAGCATTGGTTGAACAATTAAAAGAAAACGGAGTAACTATTGTTGATACAATCGCTACTTATGAATACGGAAAGTTTGTTCATATAATGGATTTAGAAGGAAATAAAATTGAACTTTGGGAACCGGTTGATTCACCGTTCACTCAAATGTATGAGGGTAAAACAACAAAATAGTTTTTGGGTTAGGTATCAAAACAGTATAGCGGTTTCATTATTAAGAATTCTACCGTTGGCTGAAAAATAATTATTAATAAGAATAAACAATGAAATTCCATTCTAATGATATTTCGCTTGCCAAAAAACTTGACGCGGACGATCCTCTAAAAATCTTTAGAGATGAGTTTGTAAGAACCGAGGAAAAAATAATTTATCTAAACGGTAACTCGCTTGGGCGCTTGCCGATAAAAACTCAATCGTACTTAAATCAAGTTATTAGTAAACAATGGGGCGAACGATTAGTTAGAAGCTGGAACGAAGGCTGGTATGATTTACCAAGTAAAGTCGGAACAAAAATTGCAAAAATTATCGGGGCAGAAGAAGAGGAGGTTATTCTTGCCGATTCAACCTCTATCAATCTTTATAAACTTGTTCTAGCGGCTTTACAATATCAAAGCGAAAGAAAAACAATTGTAAGTGATGAGTTTAATTTTCCTTCCGATCTTTATGTTATTCAGGGAATCATAAAACAACTACAAAAAAACCATAACCTAGTAATTGTCAAAAGTAAAGACGGAATAACAATTGATTCTGAAGACATAAACATAGAAATAAATTCCGATACGGCTCTATTAACTTTGTCTCATGCATGTTTTAAAAGTGCCTTTCTTTACGATATGGAGAATATAACTAAATTAGCTCACGATTCCGGTGCCCTTATGCTCTGGGATTTAAGTCACTCTATTGGAGTTGTTGATATTGATCTAAACAAATCAAATGTCGACATGGCAATTGGTTGTACATACAAATACTTAAACGGGGGCCCGGGCTCGCCCGCTTTTATTTACGTCAGAAAAAATCTTCAAGATAAATTGAATCCTTCCGTTCCCGGTTGGTTTGGTGCCGGCAGCCCATTCGAATTTAATTTAGAATACAATGCTTCTGAAGGAATAAAAAGATTTCTTACAGGAACACCTCCTATTGTTTCTCTATCTGCAGTTGATTCAAGCATAGATTTAATATTGGATGCCGGAATAGATAACATTAGAATCAAGAGCATTAAGCTAACCGAGTACATGATTTTCTTGATAAATAATATTTTACTACCTCTTGAGTTTAAAATCGGTTCTCCCCTAGAGGAAAATTTTAGGGGTTCACATATTTCTATAAGACATCCGGAGGCATTTAAGATTGTTAAAGCTATGGTAGACGAAAAAAATAATATAGTCGTAATTCCGGATTTTAGAGAACCGGATAATATTCGTTTAGGATTAAGCCCGCTCTATACAACATTTGAAGAACTTTGGCTTACAGTAAATAGAATTGAAGAAATAGTTCTAACAAAAGAGTATGAAAAATATAAAGAAATAAAAAGCGATGTAACCTGATATAAAGTCTTATTGTATTTTTATAATGTTTGCAATATCACGGATCAGCCAATCTATATATTTATTCTTTTCACAAAATTGTTAATTTTATAAATGTCATTCTAGTTTAAACATCACAAAGCGGAGTAAAGATGTATACCTCTATTTGCAGATTCATTGGCACAACAGTTATTCTATTATTTTTATTTACTGTTACTAGTAATGCCCAATTTGAAGTTGGTAAACATCATCTTGGACCTTCACTGGGATTCTATTTTCATGGTAGTTCGGTAATACTTGGGGCGAATTATGAGTATGGTATGGAATTAAAGGACATCGGTAAAATTGGTGTCGGCGGAATTATGCGTTACTATACTTATGATACCGGATGGTGGTCTTATTCCGATTTGTTAATCGGTGCGCAAGGCAACTATCACTTTAATTTAGACAACAAAAAACTTGACCCTTGGTTAGGATTACTTATCGCTTTTGACATTGGGTCTGTTGACTACAAAGGTCCGCAAAACCAATGGTACCACGAACCTTCATACGGTGGATTCTGGGTTGGCTTACACGCAGGTATGCGTTATTGGATATCTCCGACAATGGCGATCATAGGCAGATTTGGTTTTGGTTCTTACAGCTATAGTGCGTTTGATGTGGGCGTAGATTTTAAATTATAACAAAAAAAACCCCGGGATTTTTCCAAGCAATAATCAACAATAAAAATAAAAGGTAAAATTTTGTTATTGATAAATCCCGGGGTTTGGTTTTGCAAGTCACTTTTTATTAAACAAAACTTTTCCACCCCCTTTATAACTCATAACAATATCATCGCCAGAAGTAAAATTATTCATCAATAATTCGGTAGCAAGCGGATTAGTTATATATTTTTGAATTGTACGCTTCAACGGACGAGCACCATAAGTTACATCATAACCAAGATTAATTATAAACTCTTTTACATCTTCGCTTACTTCGATGCCGATGTTTTTTTCTTCCAGCATTTTTGCAACTCGCTGAAGTTGAATATCAATTATTTCTTTTAATTCGGATTTCAGTAATGGTTTGAAGAGAACAATTTCATCAATTCTATTTAAGAATTCGGGACGAATTGTATTTCTGAGCAATTCGCTCAACTGCGATTTAAGATCACCCATTATGTAATCAATATTCTCTTCGTTTACATTCATCACTTTTTCTTGAATTAAATGCGAGCCGATGTTTGATGTCATAATAATAATTGTGTTTTTGAAATCAACAGTTCTTCCTTGATTGTCAGTTAATCTTCCTTCGTCCAGCAATTGAAGAAGAACATTAAAAACTTCGGGATGGGCTTTTTCAATTTCATCAAGTAGTAAAACGGAATATGGTCTTCTTCTTACGGCTTCGGTTAATTGCCCACCTTCTTCATAACCGACATATCCCGGAGGTGCGCCTATCAATCTCGACACAGAAAATTTTTCCATGTATTCTGACATATCAATTCTTACCATTGCTTGTTCATCGTTAAATAAAAACTCAGCAAGCGCTCTAGCAAGTTCTGTTTTGCCAACTCCTGTTGTACCGATAAAAATAAATGAACCGATTGGTCTATTTGCATCTTGCATTCCCGCTCGTGATCTTCTTATTGCATTCGATACTGCTTCAACAGCGGCTTCTTGTCCAATTACTCTTTTATGTAATTCATCTTCCATTCTTAATAATTTGCTGCGTTCGCTTTCCAGCATTCTGCTAACCGGAATGCCCGTCCACTTTGCAACAACTTCGGCAATATCTTCAGCTTCAACTTCTTCTTTCAACATTTTCTTATCTTTTTGAAATTCCGCAAGAGCTTGTGTTTCTTGACCGAGTTTCTTTTGTAAGTCATTTATCACTCCATAACGAAGCTCTGCAACTTTCGCCAGATTTCCTTCGCGCTCGTATCGTTCGGCATCAAGTTTGGTATTCTCAATATCGCTTTTCATTTTCCTTATTGATTGAATTTTATCTCGTTCTAATTGCCAATGACTCTTCAAGCTGTTTCGTTCTTCTTCAAGATTGCTTAGCTCTTTTTTGATTTCATCAAGTCTTGATTTTGATTCGTTGTCGCTTTCTCTTTTCAATGCTTCTTTTTCAACTTCAAGCTGACGAATTTTTCTTTCGATCACATCAAGCTCTTCCGGCATTGAATCGATTTCTATTCTCAGTTTAGAAGCCGATTCGTCAATCAAGTCAATTGCTTTATCGGGAAGAAATCTATCCGTTATATATCTGTTTGAAAGTTGAACGGCTGCCACTATTGCACCATCGGTAATACGTACGCCGTGATGAACTTCGTATCGTTCTTTTAATCCGCGCAAAATTGAAATTGCATCTTCTTCATTTGGTTCGGAAACAACAACCGGCTGAAATCTTCTTTCAAGAGCTGCATCTTTTTCAATGTACTTTTTATACTCTTTTAAGGTAGTTGCGCCGATTGCATGGAGTTCACCTCTTGCAAGTGCAGGTTTTAAAATATTTGCAGCATCCATTGCGCCTTCGCTTTTACCGGCACCAACTAGTAAATGAAGCTCGTCGATAAATAGAATTATTTGTCCGTCGGAATCTTGAACTTCTTTGACAACTGCTTTTACTCGTTCTTCAAATTGTCCGCGGAATTGAGTTCCCGCAACTAGCGAACCCATATCGAGTGCTATTATAGTTTTTGTCTTTAATGATTCTGGTGCATCGCCCGAAACAAT
The DNA here is from genome assembly GCA_964387045.1 of uncultured Melioribacter sp. Classification (GTDB taxonomy): domain Bacteria; phylum Bacteroidota; class Ignavibacteria; order Ignavibacteriales; family Melioribacteraceae; genus SURF-28. Next base: position 8,240 of record CAYLVF010000037.1, read on the forward strand.
TCGATGTGCGAGTCCTTCGGCAATTGCTGTTTTTCCCACGCCAGGCTCACCGATTAAAACGGGATTGTTCTTTGTTCTACGTGAAAGTACTTGTAAGACTCTTCGTATTTCTTCATTGCGACCAATAACCGGATCGAGTTTTCCGTCGCGAGCAAGTTCGTTCAAATCTCGTCCATATTTTTTTAATGATTGATAAGTATCTTCGGGATTTTGAGATGTGACTCTTTGATTACCTCTTATATCTTTCAAAGCATTGAGTAAAACATTTTTATTAATCCCGTTATCATTAAGAAGTGTGCCGGCTTTTCCTTTTTCTTCCGACAATGCAAGTAAAATATGTTCCGATGATATGTATTCATCTTTAAGATTTTTTGCTTCCTTTGCGGCGTTATCAAAAAGTCGTGCCGTATTTTGAGAAAGCTGTTGATTACCGACTCCCGCACCGGTTACTACGGGAAAATTTTCGATTATGCCGGTAACTTTAATTTTAAGTTGATTTAAATTAGTTCCGGCTTTCTGTAAAAGCGATACAGCAACATTGTCACTGTCCTGCAGCATCGCAGCCAAAATATGTTCCGGTTCAACAACTTGGTTGTTATAATTTTGCGCAATCTCAACTGCATTCTGCACCGTTTCCTGTGCCTTTACCGTAAACTTGTTAAAATTGAATGACATGTTATTTACCTCGTTAAACCCTATTATTCAGTCATTCTGAGGAGTCCGGTTGTTAACGGACGACGAAGAATCTCATCTAAAGTAACTTGTAGTTAGATTCCTCATCCGTTAGCCAACGGATTCGGAATGACAATAAAGTATAATTAATAATCGTAAATATATCCGAATAAGTGAATTCCACAATAATACACCGAAACACAAGCAAAGTTTCAAAACCGAGATAGATACTAATTTGACTGTTGCAGTTTAAGGAAATGATTTGTACGTTGAATAAAGACTTTGAGGACTTGTTAAGATGAAGACGGCTTGCATGTTTATATTATTGAGCATAATAGTATTTGGTCAAAAAGCGGACTTCTTTAGCGAAAGAGTAACAATGAAATTATCGGATGATATTGTTGATATTATCGGATACTATTATTTTCACAATCCAACTCAGACTACATATTCACAAGCACTTTATTATCCATTTATTGTAAATGAAGAAAACAATTATCCCGATTTAATTTCTGTTTCTAATCTAAGCAAGGGGGTGTTGGTTAAATACATTAACCTAAAGGAAGGTATATTATTTAACCTAACAATAGAGCCAAAGGATACAATTGTTTATGAAGTAAGCTATAGACAAAAAATTCATTCTAAAAAAGCTGAATATATACTTACAACCACAAAATATTGGAAGAAACCATTTACTTTAGCCGAATATTATGTGGTAATCCCGAGTAAATTTACTGATATAGAATTTTCTATACCAGCAAAGGAAGACTCTGTAACTCACCAGTATAAATATTATTCTTTTAAGGAAGAGAATTATCTACCAGCAGAGAACTTACTTATCACATGGAGATAAGCAAATGAAAAAGTATTATTTAATTATTTGTATAATATTTCTGTCAGGAAGTAGTTATTCGAATCCGGTAGAATCAATTTTTGTGAACGAATTGGCACGATATGATTCATCTTGGGCTATTGAAATTATGGCAGTTGGTATTGAGTCATTAGATGGTTTTGTTTTGATATCCAATACAGATACTTCAAAAATCACAATGGGTTTAACACCAAACGAATTTTATCTTTTTGTTATCACCCCAAATGAATTAGAAAGCGAATTCTATTTTGATTTTGCTTCCGATGAACTGAAAATTACAGACAGTCTTTCAATAACCATGCATCAATTTTTATTGGGTGGCTTAATACCTCGGGTTGGTCAATCAATTTGTTTAGGCTATAACGGCTTTTACTCTTTTTATTACCTAGATAACAGTCCTACTATTGGATTACCAAATGATACTCTAGACGCTTGCGGCAATTTAACAGGTTATATCGCAGATAAGAATGGTAATGTTTTAGAAGGAGTTAAACTCATGTCTTTTTACACTTGGACTGATTCAACCTACGCTACCTCACAACCGGATGGATTTTTTAATTTAAGAGATATAGCGAGAAGAATTAGTCTTAGGGCAATTTATAATAATTATGAGGAAGATTTTTGGTCTTATTTGTGGGATTTTCAAATATTTCCTGATTCCACGAATCATATAGATACGTTAAGGTTGAGTATAATCGTTGGTGTTGATGAAAACAAATTTCCAAAACAATTTTTCTTAGATCAAAACTACCCAAACCCTTTCAACCCAACAACCAAAATTAAATTCACATTACCAAACGTAGGGGACGAAAATTTTCGTCCCCTACAAACACAATTAATTGTTTATGACATTCTCGGTAGAGAAATAAAAACATTACTCAACAAACCAATGCGCCCCGGTGAATATGAGGTTGAATTCGATGCAACAGGTTTACCGAGTGGAGTTTATTTTTATAGATTGAGTTCAGGTAGTTTTAGCCAAACAAGAAAAATGGTTTTGCTTAGATAAAATTAGGTCACTGCTTATTGCCTGTATTCTATTTATATTTGATCAACACAAGTGCGACTTTAAGATGAGAACGCCGTTTGTTTTATCAATTATTTTCCTTGCCGCTGTCTGCTCAGAATCATTCTCACAAGTAAATTTCACTTCATCAAACTTGCCTATCATTGTTATAAATACAAACGGACAAGAAATTGTTGATGAACCTAAAATCATGGCTGATATGGGAATTATTTATAATGGCGAAGGTGAACGAAACAATATACTCGATGAATTCAATCACTATAACGGAAAAATCGGGATCGAAATAAGAGGTTCTTCATCGCAAGCTTTCGATAAAAAATCTTATGCTGTTGAAACAAGAATAGACGAAGAGCAAGATCTTGATGTTTCTCTTTTAGGAATGCCGGAAGAAGCCGATTGGGTTTTGTATGCTCCCTATTCCGATAAATCGCTAATCAGAAATGCTCTTATATATAAACTCTCGAATGAAATAAACAGATACACAACCAAATCTAAGTTCGTCGAGTTAGTTTTAAACGGTGAGTACATGGGCGTATATGTATTTATGGAAAAGATTAAACGAGATAAAAACAGAGTTAATATTAAAAAGTGTGAGTCCAAAGACACAACCGGAACAGCTTTAACCGGGGGATATTTAATTAAAATAGATAAAAGAGACGGTGCAAATACACAAGGATGGGAATCTTCTTTCGTTCCTTTTGCCGGTGCTTGGCAGAGAGTATTTTACCAATATGATTATCCGAAAGAAACCAATATTATGCCGCAGCAAATTAATTATATACAAAATTTCATTTTCAATTTTGAATCAAATATGTTCAGTAATAATTACAAACATCCTTTTGAAGGATATTATGACATTATCGATATAGATACTTTTGTTGATTACTTATTGTTAAATGAATTTCCGAGAAATGTTGATGCATACCGTCTCAGCACATTTATGTATAAAGATAGAGACGATATTAACCCGCTATTAAAAATGGGACCGATTTGGGATTTCAATCTTGCCTTCGGTAATGTTAACTATCACGATGCTTGGGATTATCAAAGGTTGCAGCTCAACATTCCAATTCCGGAAGATAATTTTCAAACTCCTTTTTGGTGGAAAAAATTACTTGATGATCCTGTATTCTTCAATAAAATTGCGAAACGGTGGGATTACGTTAAATCAAATGTCTTTAGTAAAGAAAGAATCTTTTCCGTCATTGATTCACTAACAACTCACTTGGAAGAATCTCGCATAAGAAATTTTCAAAAATGGAATGTTATCGGCACTTATGTTTGGCCGAATTATTTCATTGGTGCAACTTATGAATTAGAAGTAAGTTACTTAAAATCATGGATACGCTACCGCTGGGATTGGTTTGATGAATTCTTCTCGGAAAACTATTCAACAGTTGATTGGAAAAACCCGCTTGAAGTTGAAATTAATATTGCCGTTGATGAAGAAAGAGTTGTCTCAACACAGGATTTCTTCAGCTACACAGAAAATATTGACTCTTTCAAAATTGCGGCAAATGACGAAAGACTAAATATTATCAAAGAAAATGATGTCTTTAAGATTAGTTCATCTGTC
>CAYLVF010000038.1:0-5606 GCA_964387045.1 uncultured Melioribacter sp.
TTCAAAAATAATAAATTTGATGAACTTTATGAAGCATCGAATGTATTGAGAGGAAAGGAACTTCAGAAGGAATTAGGATTAAGTTTAGCAGCAACATTAAAGAACGAAACCGGTCTTGCAATTCGATCTATGGGTCCCGCGCCTGCTCGTCCCGTAATAAGAGGTTTAGGCGGCGATCGAGTTATGATTACCGAAGACGGAGTTAAAGTAACCGATCTTTCAGCGACTTCCCCTGACCACGCCGTTACAATAGAACCTTTTAGCTTAGATAAAATTGAAGTGATTCGCGGACCGAGAGTTTTGATTAAAACACCAACAACTATCGGTGGTGTTGTTAATGTTGTAAGAAATGAAGCACCGATAGAAATACACAATCAAATTTACGGGATTGCCGGCGTTTACGGTGAATCCGCAAATGATGGTTATCTCGGTTCACTCATTACTGAAATACCATTCAAACCTTTTGTTGTAAGAATGGAAGGAAGTCGAAGAAAAGTTAATGACTTAAAAACACAAATTGGAAAATTGAATAACTCTTATGCTGAAAACTACAATTGGAGCATCGGCGGAAGTTATTTCCCATCATTCGGAAGAATTGGAACATCCTACAGAGATTTTAATCTTAGTTATGGAATTCCAGGCGGTTTTATCGGCGCTCACCCAAACGGTGTTGATATAGAAATGTATAGAAGACAATTTAACGTAAATTCTAAAATCAATTTACCATTTAAAACTTTTGAGAATATTGAAGTTCATTTAAGTCATGCTATCTATCGGCATAAAGAATTTGAAAACAGCGGTTTAATTGGCTCGGAATTTAAAGTAAAAAGTTACTTGGGTCATATCAATACCAATTACCGCGGTTTTGGTTTTTTGAGTAGTGGTACATTCGGTGTTTCTTCGCAGTACAGAGATTTTGATATCGGCGGTTTTGTGTTCACTCCACGTTCAAACTCACTGAACTTATCGACATATGTATATGAATCGTTTAATTATAATAACTTCAGTTTTGAATTCGGTGCGCGGTATAATTATGATAAAATATCACCTGAAGAAGATAAACCCAACGCGAAGATTGGACACATTCGAGAAAGAGAATTTCATACTTATTCACTTTCGCTTTCCGCACTTTATACTGTTACTCATATTGTTCACTTTGGTATTAACGTAAACAAATCCTCGCGTGTGCCTACTATTGAAGAACTTTATTCTGAAGGACCTCATCTTGCCGCATACTCTTACGAAACCGGCAATCCAAATCTTGAAGATGAAAGAGGATGGGGTGCGGAATTTTTTGTTTATCATAATTTCAGCGATCTCTTTTTCCATTTGAATATTTTCAGGAATGATCTAAGCTATTATATAATTCCGCGAAACACTGGTGAATTGAATTATGCAACCTTCTTACCCATTTATCGTACCGAAGGTGTAACAGCTTTGTTTTACGGTATAGAAGGACAAGTTCAATGGGAGTTTTTAGATAATTTTAAAATCGGAATTACAATTAGTCATACGCGGGGCAAGTTTAAAAATTCGGATGAATCGCTTCCTCAAATACCGCCATTGAAAGGAAATTTTGAGTTAATCTATTTTTCGGATCATTTAACTTTAGGTATTAATTCCGAAGTGGCAGCGGCTCAAAACAAAGTTGATGAATTTGAAGAACCTACTGCGGGTTACGGAGTGTTAAATTCTTTTGTTCAATATTCAGTCAGTTCAGAAAATTTAATTCATCTATTTTCACTCAGCGTTGATAATATATTCGATAAAGAATATCGTAATCATTTATCGAGAGTAAAATCAATCCTCCCGGAAGCCGGTAGAAATTTTAGACTTACTTATAAATTATATTTTCATATTTAACTTTCCTATAAAATGTCCTTCCGGGCAAGCTGCTTTACAAGCTTGATCCGGAATCTCAACCGATGCTTAGTGAGATTCTGAAATGAATTCAAAATGACCTTTTTTATTTATCTCTTGAAATTAGGCTACTACTAATACTATCTTTTCAATTATGAATAAGAATAAATTCATAGAACTAAATAACTTCCCCCATTTTTCAATTGAGGAGATGAAAAATCGTTCGCGTGAGTTTACAGAATTTTTGAAGAAGCGCAGGACTATTCGTGAATATTCAGATCAAGATTTCCCCATCGAAATTGTTTTCAATTGTATTGAATCAGCCGGTTCTGCACCAAGTGGTGCAAATATGCAGCCCTGGCATTTCGTGATTGTTAAAGACGCCATTACAAAAAAGAAAATTAGAGAAGGTGCCGAAAAAGAAGAGTGTGAGTTTTACGGAGGTAAAGCACCTGATGAATGGCTTCATGCTTTAGAACAGTTTGAGACAAATGCAGATAAACCCTTTCTTGAAATTGCCCCATACTTAATTATTATCTTCGAAAAAAAATTTGGTTTTGATAAAGAAGGAAACAAAATTAAACATTACTATACAAAAGAATCAGTAGGAATCGCAACGGGAGTTTTAATTACTGCTTTACATAATTGCGGTTTGGCAACATTAACGCATACTCCAAGTCCAATGAATTTTTTGAATGAAATTCTAAATCGACCGGAAAATGAAAAACCGTATTTAATTCTTGTAACCGGTTTCCCAAAAGACGGCACGCTTGTTCCTAACATTTCAAAAAAATCAATTGATGAAATCTGCACTATCATTTAATCATCTTGATTCTCATCTCAAAGAAAGCTAATATTTCCTGCACAATATTAAAGAGAGAAGAACAATGACTTTTCTTTGCATCGCCAGTTATGAAAAGGGCTATGATTTTATGGTAGCTATTAAAAAACTAGGTGCGAATGTAATTTTGCTTACTTCACAAAGTTTGGAAAGTGCAAACTGGCCAAGAGAGTTTTTAGATGATATTTATTATATGCCGGATGTCAACAAAGAATGGAATATGAATGATGTTATCTATGCAGTTAGTTTTTTAGCACGCTCGGTTAAAATAGATAGAATTGTTGCTCTCGATGATTTTGATGTAGAGAAAGCAGCAAAGTTACGTGAACATTTACGTGTACCCGGTATGGGTGATACAACTGCACGTTATTTTAGAGATAAACTTGCAATGAGAATGAGGGCAAAGGAAATTGGTATTAATGCACCGGACTTTGTTCACATTTTAAACTACAATGATATTAAAGATTTTCTAAGAAAGGTTGAACCCCCATATGTTTTAAAACCAAGGATGCAAGCCGGTGCAATTGGTATTAAAAAAATTCATTCACCCGCTGAACTCTGGGATGTATTAGATAAACTTGGTGATGATCAATCATTTTATCTGCTGGAACAGTTTATCCCAGGCGATATTTATCATGTCGACTCTATCATTTACAATAATGATGTTAAGTTTTCGATTTCAAGTAAATACGGAAATCCACCAATGGAAGTTGCACATCAAGGTAGAGTTTTTACAAGCCGAACTATTCAAAGAGAAACGGATGAAGACAAGGCTTTAATATTAATGAATAAGCATGTACTAAACGCCATGGGTCTGCTTCGTGGAGTTTCTCATACTGAATTCATAAAAGCCAAAAGCGATGGAAAGTTTTATTTTCTCGAAACTTCTGCAAGGGTTGGCGGAGCAAATTTACATGAACTTGTAAAAGCCTCAAGCGGAATTAATCTTTGGGAAGAATGGGCAAAAATTGAATTACTAGGCGGTAAAGGTGATTATGAATTACCGGATATTGAGAATAATCATGCAGCTATTTTACTTTCACTTGCTAAACAAGAATGGCCTGATATGAATGTGTTTAATGATGAAGAAGTCGTTTGGAAGTTGAACAAGAAAAATCATGTTGGTGTAATAGTTAAATCAGCAAATTACGATAGAATTACAGAATTGATTAATGAGTATGTGAAAAGATTTTACGAGGATTTTTTTGCAAGTTACCCTGCACCAGAAAAGCCTACGGATTGACGAAATATAATTTCAACGAGACCCATCCATATTATTCTATGAGAACAAGATAAAAATTATCTTTAATATTATGCTTGTAAATTGAAAGTATGATTTTTAATTTACGAGCATGATTGAAAGGAAATTACAAAAAAATATTATTAACTCTTTAGCAAACTTCCCAGCAGTCGGCATAATTGGTCCTCGTCAAGTTGGCAAAACAACTTTAGTAAAAGAAGTATTAAAAGGATATAAAATTGGGATATACTTGGATTTGGAGCTTCCATCTGATTTAGTCAAGCTCGAAGATCCCGAATTCTTTTTTACTTCTTTTAAATCAGAATTAGTGGTTATTGATGAAATACAAAGATTGCCCAAATTATTTCCAATTCTAAGAGGCATAATTGACAAAGAAAAAAAAGAAAGAAAGTATATTCTTCTTGGATCAGCTTCTCCAAATTTATTGAGAAGTTCATCGGAAAGTTTAGCCGGTAGAATAAAATACCACGAGTTAATGCCATTTAGTTTTTCGGAGATTTCAAAACAAAAAGAGTTCACAATTAATAACTTTTGGCTAAAAGGGGGTTATCCTTTAAGCTTTTTATCAGACTCCGGAGAAAATGCTTTCAATTGGTTAAACGCATTTGTGCAAACTTTTTTAGAGAGAGATATCCCCCAGCTAGGAATAAATATTCCAGCCGTGCAATTAAGAAAATTTTGGACAATGCTTGCTCATAATCATGGACAGCTTTGGAATGCTTCTGCTTTAGCAAAAGGACTTGGAATAACAGCTCCAACCGTAAGAAATTATTTGGATATTTTAACCGAGACATTTATAGTAAGACAACTTCAGCCATATCATTCAAATGTTAAAAAAAGATTAGTGAAATCTCCCAAAGTATATTTGAGAGACACCGGATTACTTCATTCCATTTTAGGAATTAATACATTTGAGAGTTTACTTTCGCATCCAATCGTAGGTTTTTCTTGGGAAGGCTTTGTAATAGAGGAAATCATCAAAAACTTCGGTGAAAAATTTGAATACTATTTTTACAGATCACAAGCCGGTGCAGAAATAGATTTAATACTTACTAAAGGAAATATTCCTAAATATTTAGTTGAAATAAAAAACAGTCTTTCACCAAAACTATCACGCAGCTTTTCAATTGCCCATCAAGATTTTGATGAACTTCAATCCTTTGTTATCTATCCCGGTACAGAAAATTATAAAATAAGAAAAAACGTTGAAGTCATTTCTATTACTGGTTTACTCGAATTAGAACTTTAAATTAGATAGAGTAATGGTGCATGTCGATGTGTTAATAGAAAATGACGTTTAATATTATTTAAGAAAGATTCCCGCAATCTTAAAGATTGCGGGAATAAGGAAAGATTATTTCTGCATAAACGGATACTTCCAATCTTTTGGCGGATCGAAAGTTTCCTTTATAGTTCGTACCGACACCCATCTCATTAAGTTCATCGCACTGCCGGCTTTGTCATTTGTACCGCTTGCTCTTCCACCTCCGAATGGTTGTTGACCAACAACAGCAGCAGTCGGTTTATCGTTTATATAGAAATTACCTGCAGCATTTTTAAGCTTATCCGACATTTTGATCAATGCATATCTATCTTGTGCCCAAATTGCACCGGTTAATGCATAAGGTGAAGTTGTATCACATA
>CAYLVF010000038.1:5706-12291 GCA_964387045.1 uncultured Melioribacter sp.
CTATCTTGTGCCCAAATTGCACCGGTTAATGCATAAGGTGAAGTTGTATCACATAAATCCAATGCTTCATCAAATTTTTCATCTTCGTAAACATAAATTGTTAAGACCGGACCAAAGATTTCTTCTTGCATAGTTTTGAATTTTGGATCGGTTGTAACAATCGTTGTCGGTTCAATAAAATAACCTTTTGAATTATCGTAATTTCCACCGGTTATTATTTCAGCATCTTTTGACTCTTTTGCATAGTCAATATATTCTGTTATTGATTTGAAAGCTGCATCATCAATTACGGCAGCAAAGAAATTAGTGAAGTCTTCTACATCGCCCATCTTGATTTTCTTTACTTCAGCAACATATTTTTCTTTGAATTCACCCCAAATAGATTTTGGAACATACATTCTAGAAGCGGCTGAACATTTTTGTCCTTGATATTCAAAAGCACCACGAAGTGCAGCTACAACAAGTGCATCAACATCTGCGGTGTTATGAGCAAAGATAAAATCTTTACCGCCTGTTTCACCAACGATTCTTGGATAATATTTCATCTTTGATAAATTATTACCGATAGTTTTCCACATACCCTGGAATACTGAAGTCGAACCTGTAAAATGAATTCCAGCTAAATACGGACTTTCCATTACAGGATTACCAACTTGTCCGCCTGAGCCCGGTACATAATTAATTACACCTTTAGGAAGTCCGGCTTCTTCAAATAATTTCATTAACCAATAACCTGAATAAACCGAACTTGATGCAGGTTTCCAAAGTGATACGTTACCGACAATTGCAGGTGCGGTTGGTAAGTTGCCAGCTATAGATGTAAAGTTGAATGGAGTTACGGCAAAGATAAATCCTTCAAGCGGTCTGTATTCAACTCGATTCCACATTCCTGCAGGTGAAAAAGGTTGATCAGACATAATTTGTGTCATGTAATAAGTATTGAATCTGTAAAAATCAATCAGTTCACATGCAGAATCAATTTCTGCCTGATAAACGGTTTTGGATTGACCGAGCATAGTTGCTGCATTTAGTGTTGCTCTCCATGGTCCTGCTAAGAGATCAGCCATCTTCAAGAAGATTGCAGCACGTTGTTCCCAAGGCATATCAGCCCATTTCTTTCTGGCTTCAAGAGCTGCTTCAATTGCCATATCAACTTCTTTTTTGCCCGCTTTGTGGTAAACTCCAAGAACATGTTTGTGGTTGTGGGGAATAACCATTTCCTGGGTGTTGCCGGTTTTAACTTCTTCACCGCCGATTATTAAGGGGACTTCAATTTGCTGAGATTTTAATTCACTTATTCTTTTTGTAAGCGCTTCTCTTTCGGGACTGCCTGGGATATAACTTTTTACCGGTTCGTTAATAGGTACCGGAACCTTGAAATACGCGTTAGACATACAACTACCTCCATCTTCCTTCAATTTCGAAATGATAATTATTCGTACTTTTTATAAAAAATGTATTGGTAAAAATAGTACTAACCCCCTGTAAAAACAATCAAAAGAGGCGGAAATCGTTTTTGATTACCGGATTTTGTAGGATGATACTGGATAAATAGCGGAGGGATAGAAAAATTACTTAAACCTCCTCGGCTTCACCATATTTTCAGGTTTTAGTAAATCATCTAATTGTTCTTTTGTCAGCCATTTCTTTTCTAAAACTAATTCATAAACACCGCGATCTTTTTCGAGTGCTTCCTTAGCAAGCTTTGTAGATTTTTCGTAGCCGAGAACGGGATTTAAAGCAGTAACTAATCCGATTGAATTCTCTACTAATTCCCTGCATCGTTTTTCATTTGCGGTAATTCCATCAATACATTTATACTTCAATGTCATCATTCCATTTTTCAACATTTCAATAGATTCAAAAAGACTATGCACAATAACCGGTTCGAAAACATTTAGTTCAAGTTGACCTCCTTCAGCAGCAAGTGTTACGGTTAAATCATTGCCAATAACCTTAAACGCAATTTGATTCACGACTTCGGGAATAACCGGATTTACTTTTCCAGGCATGATTGACGAGCCCGGCTGCATAGGCGGTAAATTAATTTCATTTATTCCTGTGCGCGGACCGGATGATATTAATCTCAAATCATTGCTTATTTTAGAAAGCTTTACTGCTAATCTTTTAACTGCCGATGAATACATCACAAAAGCACCTGTATCCTGCGTTGCCTCAACCAAATTTTCGGCAAGAACAATATCAAGACCTGTTATATCGCGTAAATGCTTAACAACTTTTTCACTGTAATCAGGGTCAGAATTAATACCCGTTCCAATTGCGGTTGCGCCCATATTAACTTCTAAAAATAATTTTGCATTTTGTTCAAGTCGAGTAATTTCTTCGGTTAATGTTGCTGCATAAGCCTCGAATTCTTGTCCGAGAGTCATAGGCACCGCATCTTGAAGCTGTGTTCTTCCCATTTTGATTACATGAGAGAACTCTTTTGCTTTTTGTTGAAAAGATTCTATTAAGTCCTTCAGTACTTCTATTAATTTTTTGTTGCTGTTGATCAAAGCAATTTTGATTGCTGTCGGATACGCATCGTTAGTTGATTGGGAAAGGTTGACGTGATTATTGGGATGACAATGCTTGTAATCCCCTTTTTCATATCCCAAAATTTCAAGAGCTCGGTTAGCGATAACTTCATTAGCATTCATATTAGTTGAAGTGCCGGCACCACCTTGTATCATATCGATTACAAAGTGACTGTGGAATCTGCCGTTTATTATTTCCATACACGATTGAACAATAGCATCCGAAATTTCTTTTGATAAAAGTCCCAACTCATGATTTGCTTGCGCAGCGGCAAGTTTAACCATAGCCAATGCCTCAATCAATGTTGGAAAAGAAGATAGAGTGACACCGCTAATATTAAAGTTTTCCAATCCGCGTAAAGTTTGAACACCGTAATAAAATTCAAAGGGGACATCTCTATCACCGAGAAGATCATGTTCCCTGCGGGTTCTTCCGGATTGATATTGTGTTGCAATATTAATTACACGAGTATTTGCAGAACGCATTCTGCGGGAAATTACTTTAGCAATGTTTGCTAGAATCTTAAACCCGATTGATGCGTTATCATTAAATAATTTTCTAAATTTATCGCGGCTGATAAGCAGAAGTGTCGAATCATTTATAGCTCTAGCAGATGTTGAATGCGGGGAATCATCTAAGAGCGCACCTTCGCCGAGAAAATCATAATTTGAAAACAATGATAATCGTTTTTCTTCACCCATCGGTGATTTCTTAAATAACTCAATATTTCCATCCAAAACAAGAAAAAGATTTTTCCGTTGAGTGTTTTCACTGAATAAAAAATCGCCCGATGAATATTTTCTCTCTTCTATAATTTCGATAATCTTTTCAATTTCACTTTCCGGTATATCTTTGAACAATTCAATGCGGGATAAGAATTTTTTTATTTTTGTGTCATCCATCTCAAAACCTGAAATTTTTATTTTAGATACAACCAAAGTAGTTGAAATGAATTACCTAATCAAACCGAAACGATTATAAAAAAGGGATTAACTGAGTAATATTATTCTCAATTAATCCCCTTCTATAAAGAGAAATTTTAATCTCAGTATTTAACAGAGCAACCGTATGGTTTTGAAGTTTTTATTTCAACTTCTTTGCCTTCCATTAATTCGTCCAATGCTTTTGAAACATAGTTTGTAGCTTTAGCTATGTCTTCTTGATCAGCTGATGGTATATCATCAATTCCGCCGGCATATTCTAATACACCGCTCGGACTAATTATATACATATGCGGTGTAGTTTTTGCACCGTAAGCTTTACCAACTTCCCCGGTATCATCAATTAGATAAGCCGTAAATTTTGCATTGTGATCGCTTGATCTTTTATTTATTTCTTCCGGTTCAAAATTTCCTTGTTTACCCGGAACCGAAGAACAGATTGTTAACCAAACAACATCTTTGCCTGTATATTTTTCCTGAAGCATTTGCATATTGCCGGCGTCGTAATGTTTTTTAACGAACGGGCAGTCGTAATTTATCCATTCAAGAACAACATATTTATCGGCAAAATCCGAGAGAGAATGTTCATTTCCGTTGCTGTCTTTTAATGTAAATCCCGGTGCGGCTTCGCCAACTTTAGCCTCAGAAGCAAACAAAGCCAAAGAAAGAATCAAAAGTAAAACTGGGAATTTAAGTAACTTCATACAACCTCCTATTTAATGATGTTAATTTATTTTTTGTAATGCATCGATAATGATTCCGCTTGTTAAAATCTCAGGTAAAATTATAGGTTCATTTAAATTTTCTGCATAGATCACATATAATGGTACGCTGTTCCTTCCAAAGCTTGCAAGAGCTTTTGTAATTTCGTCATCCCGTGAAGTCCAATCAGCTTTGAGTGTAATAATATTTTTTTCTTCGATCATCTTTATAACATTAGCAGAATTTATTGCAACTCTTTCATTTACCTGACAAGTTAAGCACCAGGCAGCCGTAAAGTCAATAAAAACCGGTATGCCTGCACTTCGTAAATCGTCTAATCTCTCCTGTGAGAACTTTTCCCACTTTATTCCGGCTGTATTATTCACACTAAAATTTTCCACTGCAACATTATTTGTTGTTGTATTCATTGCAAATAACAATCCACCTAAAAACATGATTACCGCTACTACTCTTGCAATAAACTTAACCGGGTTTGTATTAGTGAAAGTTCCCCATTTACCGTAAATCCATACGGCAAATGAAGCAAAAAATAAAGCAGCAAGTAATGCAATCACACCATCGGAACCGGATTGTAAGCCAAGCACCCAGGCTAGCCAAATTACTGTTGCAACAAGTGGAAATCCCATAAATTGTTTTAATGTTTCCATCCACTTACCCGGTTTTGGCAGATACTTCAACCATGCCGGAAATATTGAGAGAAGCAAATAAGGGAAAGCCATTCCCAAAGCAAGAAAAGTAAAAATCAAAAGTGTTACGAAAGGAGGTTGAAGCATTGCGAAACCCAATGCGGTTCCCATAAACGGTGCGGTACAAGGTGTAGCAACAATTGTTGCAGTAACTCCGGTCATAAAATCACCCGCCGAACCGGATTTGTTTGATGCCTTTGCACCATATTCCATAAACGAAGTACCAATTTCAAAAACACCAAAGAGATTAAGTGCAAATAGAAAAAGAAAAACCGAAAGGATAATTAAAAACTCTGGTGATTGTAATTGGAATCCCCAACCAAGTTCTTGTCCGCCAGCTCGTAAAGCGACAAGTGTTCCCGCAAGTAACCAAAATGAAATTATTACACCTGAAGTAAAAACTAATCCGTGTTTTAAGATTCTTTTTTTGTCTTCGCCTGCTTGTTTAACAAATCCCATTATCTTTATAGAAAGCACCGGCAGTACACAAGGCATCAAATTCAAAATGATACCGCCGATAAATGCAAAGATTAAAGCCAATACAATTCCAGAACTTTTTGTTATATCATCATTTTCTAGACGGCTGAAAGGAATAATTACTTCGAGAGCTTTTTCAGAATTTTCACCACGCCAACCGATATCGGAAATTAAGATGCCCCTTAACGTATCGGGATCTTCCACTTTAAAATCATCAAAAGAAATTATTAATTCATAACCCTTTCCGGTTCTTGTAAAATTTTGATCAGCAGCGTTTTGATAAATACTTCCTTCATACGGGAAGAACTCCAAATCATCTAATTCCGGATAGTTTTGAGGTGGAGTAAGTAAAATTTTTACATTTTCCTCATGCTTAAAAGAATCAATTTTCCAATCGGATTTTTTAAGCGGAAGGTTAAATCTTGTATCTGAAAAAGCTTGCTGCCATTTTTCAACAGTATGAGGTGTAAAATCACTAACTGGAAGTTTTATTAAATATTCTGCATCTCCCGGCAAACATTCAACTTTGCAAACCAGCCAGCTTGCTTTAGCTTTTATTTCAATCTCTGTTTGTTCAATAAAATCGGGTGGAGTTATTTTGGTAAGAAGAAATACTTCTCCTTCGTAGCCAAAGTTGGCAAGATCTTCTAAATATATTTTTTCTGGATAAGGCCAATGAATTTCACTTGCAGTAAAGCCTTCAGGCAATGTCCATTTTATTTTTGTCTGAAGTCCGGCATCACCGGCATTAAGCCAATATGTATGCCATTCTTCATCCATCTTCAAACGTAACGCAATCCAAAACGGTTCGCCCGGTTTGATGGATTCTACTTCGGAAATTAATTCCGATTCTACATAATCTGTGCGAACTATTTGTGCACCGAGAATTAATGATAGTAATACAAAAAGAAAAATAAGTTGCTTTAAATTTTTCATAATTCTCCGATAAATTGTCCGTTATACAAAAATTTCCCCCATCTGTTTCTAATAATTGCAATATATTATTTATGTGATTAAAAAAGTGTTCCTATTTCGGTTATTTCTTATTAATTAATCTCAACAAATATTCACTTATCGAATTGTAAAAATGGCGATTAAAATTTTTCTTTTCTGTCTATTATTTTACATTGTTACGCATGGTCAGGATAATTCGTTCAACTTGATTCAAAACAAAATAAGTGCTGATAAAATTCAAAAGCATATTTCTTATTTAGGAAGTG
>CAYLVF010000039.1:0-12175 GCA_964387045.1 uncultured Melioribacter sp.
CCTCCGTAGCTGCTTTCTAGCGAAGGAGGAGCATTTTTTTTATTCCCATGAATTCATTTGTAATTAGTTTATAGAAGTAAACTCCGCTTGGAAGATTAAGTGCATTAAAACTTACTTGATGAATGCCTGGTTGTAATTCTTTGTTTATTAATGTTGCTACTTCCCTTCCAAGAATATCATATACAACCAGTTGTGTATGTAGGGGACGAAAATTTTCGTCCCCTAAACTTGGGATTGTAAATTTTATTGTCGTTGTTGGGTTAAACGGATTAGGATAATTCTGCTCTAGTGCAAACTCATAAACAATTATTTCATCAACACTTGTTATTGAGGTTAAATCAACAGTAACTATTTTTGAATATGCAAATGTGCCGTCAAGGTCAATTTGTTTTAAGCGGTAAGAGACTTGGGTAAGATTGGGATTAAGATTAAGAGTAAGATCGTCCGTAAATGAATATTCTTTTGGTGAATTTGTAGTTCCATGACCCTGAACAAAACCTATCTTCTCCCATTCTCCGTTTCCCCCATTCTTTCTCACAACTTCAAATCCGTAATTATTAACCTCTATCGCGGTTTTCCATTCAAGTAAAACTTCATTACCGATTAATTCACCAGTAAAGGAAATCAGTTCAACCGGAAGAGGAGATGTATTAACCCACAATCTTCCACTTGGAGATGAGCCCACTATAGCTTTTGAACCGTCTGTGCTGATTGCAGAAGTTGCATAATACCAGGTGGGTAAGGTAGTTTCAGACCAGCTAATGTTTCCGTCAGAACTTACATAAACTTTTCCATTAAATACACCTGCAAGAATAATATTCCCATCTCCACTTATTGCTGTCGTATTCCAATTAAAATCAAAATCTCCGGCAGGTTGACTTTCTATCCAGTTATCCCCAAGGTTTTCTGAAATAAATAATCTTTCACTATAAACTCCGGCAACTATTCTAGAACCGTCTGAACTCATTGAAGTTGTACTCCAATTTTTATTTTTATCTTCATCATCTGGCATAGGATCGGTTACATCCCAATTGCTGCCGCCATTTGTGGAAATATAAAGCCATTCGCCCCAAACACCGGCAATTATTTTGCTTCCATCACCACTCATTGCAATAGCATACCAACTTTTCGATGCATTCCCGGCAGGAGCTGTTTCATCCCAATTCTCGCCACTGTCTGTTGATATATATAATCTACCTCCTTCTACTCCTGCAATAATCTTTGTTCCATCCGAACTCATAGATGTTGTTTTCCAATACTTATCTGTACTTTCACCGTGAGGTGCAATTTCGTTCCATTCATTCCCACCATTTAAGGATAAATATAGTCTTCCACCATACGCTCCTGCAATTAAAATAGAACCATCCGAACTCATTGAAGCAGTCTGCCAATTCTGATCCGAATCACCGGCGGGTGCTGTCTCACTCCAATTACTCCCACTGTCAGTGGATATATATAATCGTTTACCTTTTATTCCCGCAAGCATAATACTCCCATCCGAGTTTATTGCTGAAGCAGTCCAATTCTTTGTTGATGAGCCCGCCGGTGTAACTTGAGTCCAAGTTATTTGACCGAATAATTGAAGTGAAAAAGACATAAAGAAAGTATTAAAATAAAATAGAAGTGATTTTGTCATTCTGTTTCCATTTTTTAATGAATTAACTATTTTTTTAAGCTACTACTTATATAGGCGACAGTAAAAAAAAATCTTTAAAACAATCTGCTTTTCTGTACGCGATTATTAACGGTTATTTAACGCTAACAAGCCGTAATACTACTTTAAAATCATCATCTTTCTTGTTACTCTAAAGCCACCGACAGTAAGTTTGTAAAAGTAAACTCCACTCGAAAGGTTGGATGCATCGAATTCAATTTCATAATTACCCGGTGCTTTTGTTTCATTGAACAATGTTGTTACTTCATTGCCGAGTATGTCATAGATTTTTAATATTACGGATTGTAGGGAACGAAAATATTTATTCCCTACGGGTATTGAATATTTTATTTTGGTAGTTGGATTAAAAGGATTAGGATAGTTTTGGTACAAACGGAAGCTTATTGGTAAATCTGTTTTTGGAGAAATTATATTTGTCGGGTCTTCAAATTGATATAACCATGCATTACCGTTTATTAGTTCATCATCATCGACACCGCCGAAAAGTAAAATTTTGTTATCAATAACTGCAGCTGAGGCACCCCAAAGGGGTATAGGTAAATCAATCAATTGAGCCCAAGTTTCTTCTTCAAAATCAAAACTCCACATATCATTAAGAACGCTACCGCTTCCTCCGAGTAAAAATGCTTTATCTGAACTTTTGCAAGAAGCAGCAGAAATTCGCTCACTTGGTTTATCACCGGTCGGATGTATCTCCCGCCAGGTTTTATCAGTTAAATCGCCCGCTAAAATCCAAGGGTAAATATCAAGAAAGAATAATTCACCGTTATGTTCAAAAGCAGATGCGCTGGCTATCGGTGAAGGTATATGCCCCCATTTTGACCATGCATTTAAATGTGGGTCAAACAACCAAATATCGCTAAAAAAACCTGATGGACTTAAACCGCCGGCAATACCAAGTTTATCTTCCCAAGTAAAACTAGAAGCTAATCCTCTTTGTCCTGGATTTTCACCGGGGGGTTCATGTTTGGTCCAAGTTTCACCGTCATAGCTCCATAAGTCGTAATAAACATCTGCAGGTGTAGATCCACGACCACCGTAAATCCAAACTTTTCCATCATCTGTTGCCCACATACTGTGACTGGTTCTTTCCGGCGGCGAGTCATTTGTTATTTCTGCGGGTGTCCAATGATCACCGTCGAAAAAATGAAGATCGTTAAATAATCTATGATCTTCAGCTTCTCCTCCAAACATTACAACATTGCCATCGGGTAATGTTACCATACTAGCCCCGAAACGGGCTTCAGGGTTATTATCAACTGGCTCCCAAGTTTCTTCCTGAGCCAATATTTGCAATGAAATAAAAATGAGTAAAAATGTTGAAAAAATTAATTTCATTGTAATACCTCCATGTTGTCTGATAAATTCATGCTTATTCAGCGGAGCATAAGTCCGATTTAGCTGTGCTTTACAAAGAAAACTAATACTGATGAGGTGGTTAAAATGAAGTGAATAATATTTAGTTAAGCAAGTATTCAATGTGTCAAAACATGTTTTGGTATAAAAAAAATGATGATACAACATTTAGAAAAAATGGTTTATCGGAATATTCAATTTGATAATGCCGCGAATAGATAGGGTTTTGTAACTTTAACCGATAATTATGGACGCAGTAGAATTAATTAAGAAGATGAGCGCTCTTATATTCTTTTGGTGTAAGTCCTGTTATTGATTTAAATACCCGGTTGAAAGTAGATCGAGAATTAAAGCCTGTTCTTAGGTAAATGTTTTCTATCGATAAATCATCTTTGGCAGAAATAAGCAGTTTTTTTGCTTCTTCAATTCTGTACTTATTTAATAATTGAGAAAAATTTTCGCCTGTAATTTCATTAATAACAACGGAAAGTTTTCTTGCCGATACGTGAATCTTTTTTGAAAATTTATCTATTGTTAAATTTGCATCGGTAAAAAACTTTCTCTCTTTAAACGCTTCTTTTATCAAATTCATCAGCTCGATTTTTTCTTCCGGCCCTAATATATAATAAGTGTTCGTTTCTTTTACTTCTTCTAAATTGAACTTTGCTTTACGAAGCCGAGTTTGGATCTCAATTGTTGATTGATTTATACGGAGTATGCCTAATAGCAGCAGCAGAATAAGACTTAATAATTGTATTACCGATTCATATTCAATAATCGGGAAGAAATACATTACCCCGGCAACAGAGAATTCATAAATAATTACCAAAACTATAAAATACTTTAACCAGGTAACCACTATGTTTTTATCAATTATCCGGTCGGACATATTTTCCTTTGCTGATTTATACAATTTGATGAAAAGAAAAAGGTAAACAAAAAACTGTAAGTAGTATAGGGTTATTGAAATAGTTGTAAGTGTTGTAAATAAGTCACCTGCTTCCAGACTACCGAACTGCCAGTGTATAAGTTTTAATTTATCCTCGGGAGGCAAGGGGAAATATAATAACACGAATAGAACAAAAACCACAATAGGCAGAAGATAGAATAATAATTTACACTCCTTTTTTAATTCATTACCGGTAAAGACCAATCGTTTTGTGTATAGATAAAACAAAGGATAGATTAAATAAAAGAGTGATAAATAAATAGGGAAAATTAGCTTTACAAATTCAAGCAATCCGGTATAAATAAATAGTTCAATTAATGATAATGCAGCGGTCATTACAAGAAGAGAATAGACATAATGGTAATTATTCGATTTAATTTTTCCGAGCTGCAGGAAAAAGAAAAATAGAATAACAGATACCAGGAAAGTTAATATCGTTATGAATTCGTACAGCGAAATCAAATAAATTTATTTTTTTAATTGATCATCAATACAAAATAAACCACTTGAAATAAAAAAGCTATGAAAAATG
The DNA here is from genome assembly GCA_964387045.1 of uncultured Melioribacter sp. Lineage (GTDB taxonomy): Bacteria > Bacteroidota > Ignavibacteria > Ignavibacteriales > Melioribacteraceae > SURF-28. Next base: position 4,513 of record CAYLVF010000039.1, read on the forward strand.
GGTTATTTAACTTATTCTAAAAATCATCACTTGAGACGATTTTTAGAGTAAGCTATATTTTTATTTTAATCCCCACCGGGCAATGATCCGATCCCATAACATCCGGCATTGTAAATGCATCGGTGATATTCTTTTTTAGATTTTCACTTATAAAAAAGTAATCGATTCTCCAGCCAACGTTTCTTTCTCTTGAACGAGTGATAACATCCCACCAGGTATAAACTTCCGGTTTGTCGTTATACATTCTTAACGTATCGATAAATCCTTCGGCAAAAAATCTATCCATCCAAGAACGTTCTTCGGGTAAGAATCCGGAAACAGTTTCGTTTGCTTTTGGTCGAGCCAAATCAATTTCCTTGTGCGCGGTATTTACATCGCCGCAAATGATAATCTTCTTGCCTTGTTTCAACAAGTCAACAGTATATTTCTGAAACGCTTCATAGAAATCTAATTTGTATTGTAATCGTTCTTTACTTTGTTTGCCATTAGGGAAATAGATATTGAATAGAGTAAACTTTTTAAACTCAGTAATTACTATTCGTCCTTCGTTATCAAATTCTTCCATACCGAATCCTCTTCTTACTTCGATCGGTTCTTCTTTTGTATAAGTAACAACGCCGCTGTAACCTTTCTTATATGCTTGTGAAAAGTATGAATGATAGCCATTAACCTTTGTTAATGATTCATCAAGCTGTTCTTCCCAAGCTTTAGTTTCCTGCAGACAAAGTATATCGGGATTCTCACTTTTAAACCATTCGAGAAAACCTTTTTTAGCAACAGCTCTTATACCGTTTACATTCCATGAGAGTAAGGTTAATTCACTCATTGATCACCATTTTATTTAAATAATAAAAAATATAGTAAATATATTGCAAGATAGAAAATAGGCATAAATACTCTACAGAAGAGACCCAACTTTTCAAAAAAGTTGGGTTTCTATTGCACCAAAATTCGTAGTTTTGCATAACACTTAACAAGTTATGTAAATGAAACAAGACTTATTTCAAGATTTGTTGTTTATTATCAACGTTGTTCTTCCGGTGTTCCTTCTGGTCTTTGTTGGAATTCTACTGCGACTTCTTCAAATTGTAAATGAAGAGTTTGTAAAAATCACCTCTAATTTTGTCTACAAAGTTTCACTTCCCGCGTTAGTATTCTTAAAATTATATGATGTTGATCTTGAAAGAACTATTAATATTGATATGATGCTGCTGATTGTTTTTGGTACAATAGCAGTTTATTACATTGCAAAACTCATTGCTAAGTATCTAAAATTGAAGCCGGAAGACGAAGGTGTTTACATTCAAGGAGCTTTTAGAAGTAATTATGCAATTGTTGGTTTGGCGATAATCTTAAGAATGTTTGGACTTGATGCTGTTGCTAAGGCGAGTTTTCTATTATTGTTCGCGTTACCAATTTACAATCTGTATGGAATTATTGCATTAACACTTCCGCATAATCAAAACACAAAAGTTGATTACATTAGAATCACTAAAGAAATTTTATTAAATCCTCTCATTCTTTCTGTAATAGCGGCTATCCCATTTTCTCTTTTTAAAATAAGTATTCCCTCGTCATTAGAAACTACTGGAAATTACTTGGCTGATATCGCATTACCGCTCGCACTTATAAGTATAGGCGGATCAATGAACCTGCAAACAATCAAAGAAGCTTCCGGCTTAGCTTTTGGTTCTTCGTCAATTAAAAATATTGTTGCACCGGTTATTTCAACAATTGCGGCATACTTTTTAGGAATACGAGGTGAAGACCTCGGAATAATATTTATCGTGTTTGCCTGCCCAACTGCAATTGTAAGCTTTATAATGGCTGCAGGATTAAAAGGGAATGTTAAACTTGCAGGCAACATTGTAGTTATTTCAACTCTCGGCTCACTATTAACAATGACTTTAGGATTGTTTATACTACGGTTATTTGAATTGATTTAGAGTAAAAATGGAATTGCTTGATTAATAGATTATCGCTACATTCAATCAGAGAGTTATACTCCTAAAGATTATTTATTTTATTCTTCTTGGTGCATTATGAAAAAATTATTTTTTCATCCGCCACATTTTTTTATTCTTATAATCTTAATCGCAATATTCAATTTTGGTTGTAAAGATGATTTGAACGTACCGGTAAATCAAAAGCCTGTAATTCGCAGTATAAACGCCAATCCCGAATCGGTTAAAATTAATGAAGAAACAACTCTAACCTGTACTGCAAGTGATCCGGATGGAGATGCATTATCCATTGAGTGGAATGCACAAGAAGGAATATTTCCACTTGGAAACATTGGTGCATCGGTTAAATGGAAAGCTCCGACCTATGGCGGGTCATATTTAATTACTGCAATTGTAAGCGATGGAATTGATTTTGCTGAAGCAACAGTTGCCGTTAATGTTGAAGATGATAGTTCGGATATTTGTCCCCAATTCATTACATACGGGGGCAAAGTTTATCAAACAGTCCGCATTGCCAATCAGTGTTGGCTAAAGGAAAATCTGAATATAGGAATTATGATTAATGGAGTAGATGATCAGACTGATAACGGTATAATCGAAAAGTACTGCTATGACGATGACGAAGTTAATTGCGATACTAACGGCGGACTTTACCAGTGGGATGAAGCGATGCAGTATGTTCAAAAGGAAGGGACACAAGGTTTGTGTCCTCCGGGTTGGCATATTCCTACAACTGAAGATTTTATGGTTTTGTTAGCAAATGTTAATTATGATGGTAATGCTCTTAAAGCATTGGGAGAAGGAACAGGAACCGGAGTTGGAACAAACTCAAGCGGGTTTTCAGCAATACTCTCGGGGTATCGCTATCTTGGCAACTTTTTTCTGTTAAATAATAATGCAAGTTTCTGGAGTTCGGATGAGAACAATAATCTAACCGCTAAAAATATTGCCTTACTTGCCGATAAAAGTAATGTTACGTTCTATGTAAGTGATAAAAGTGATGGTTTTTGTATTAGGTGTATTAAAGATTGATTGCGAAGATCAATTTAGATTTTATCCAATTTAGAGAAAGGTCACTATACAAATATTAGAAAGATATAATAGAAAAATCAGCATGGAAGATAGACTCATATTCGTGATTGACTCTCAACCTTATTTACTATAAGTTATCAATGAGCAAAAGAATGTATATCAAGTCAAGTAAGTAACGAAACCTCAAACACACTTTGGAAAAATTTTTTGACTTTTTAATACACTGAACTTTCAAATGTTTATAACATCTATGGTTGGTCGGAATGAAACGTACAATGTTTGTTTTGACTCTATTAGTACCATATCTAACTTTTTCACAATACTATGCACAAAATGTAAGTGAAAAAAATTTTGAAGAATCCCAAATTTATTTCGATAGTTATTACCTGAACCCATTCGGTTTGTATTCATTCAAAGATGTTACGCCGGGAATGTTAAATGATCCATTCCTTAATATGCACATTAATCCTGCTATAATTCCCGATCTAGAGAGTAAAGCGTTTAGATTTTATATCGATTTTAGAGGGGATAGAAAACCCGAACAATCGTTGGACGTTTACCCACCAATACCCCTATACGGGGAGGGTTCTTTCGTACCGGTTCCGGTTTACAATTATTATTCAGGGAAACAATATGAACCAGAACCTTTGCTTTCTGCCGGAATAATATCTCACCCGGTTAACGAATTAGGAAAGAAATTTTATGTTGCGGGAACTTATCAAATTATAAGAAGGGACGAAGGGCACTATAGCTCACCTTACCCGACTTATTATCGGAGCAGCGAAATTACTGCTCCTGATGCTAGACCAGGCGAAGTGCCGTACTATCCCGATTATTACGGATACTATGGACGGGATGATATGTTTACGGAAGCACACTTGTTTTCATTTTACACCGGTTACAAATTTTTGGAAAAATTAAGTGTTGGCTTGGGATTTAATGCTGTTATCCATGAACGCACTACTAATTATATCAACGCTGAGGATTATCCCTACAGTTCCGATGTTGCGATTTTCCCATCAAATTTTTATAGAGAGAAAATGACCGACTATTCTCACTTAGATTTTAATATTGGTGTGAGATACGATTTATCACCAGAATCAAGTATTGGTTTGAAAGTCGGGTTCCTGGACGGCAAAGTAAATCAACTGAATAATTATGAACGCGAATTTGATTATAGCTATAATTATGATGAAATGGACCAAAATATAAATGCCGGTTATTCTTTTAATGATCAGAAATGGAAGAGAGATGGCGGCACAATTTACGGAGGTTTTGATTACAAGAGAAAAATTGATGACGACAAAACCGTCAGTGTATATTATCTCTATTCTAACATTGACTTGGATTTAAATAACTCTTCATTAATTCTTGATTCTACTTTTTATTCATCAAGTTGGTATGATACTTACCAAAATATATCCTATGGCTACATCGGGAAAAGTTTTCTATCGGACCGCAGAACCGGGAAGGGGGTAAAGACAATTAGTAGACACGAAGCTTCAATTGCGTTCACTTGGAAAATTTCTCCTTCAGCTTCTGTTGTTACGGGTATTTTTTATAAAAACGAAAATGATAAAATAAATACCACCGAGCCGGTAGAAATCTTTAATAAATATGAATATCAAAATACTTCCAACGGGAATGTGTTAACAGATCAATATTACGAAGCTCATGAAAAAAAGCAGCTGACTTGGAATTCTAATACGCAATATTGGACTCTCCAAATTCCTGTAATTTTTCAAATTACTTTTGACAAATATTGGGGAATTGTTGTCGGGTTAAATAAAATACTAAACACCTGGAATATTAGCGAAGAGATAAGCGCTCTTGTTGAAAGAAGGTACGTAAATGACAACGGGGTAATAAATGAAAAAACGGATTTTCTAGAAACATATCGTCAGCCGGAAAGAAAAATTACGGATGATGCAACAAGAGTGTTTCTTGGTTTTGAAATAAACTTTACCGAGTCTTTAAAAAACAGAATTATGTTTGAACCCGAATTTGAAAATCAGTTAAGAATTGCCCAATGGTGGTTGGCTTTTTCAGCAGACTTATAGTTCTCAAATAAATTGTCTAGAATCTATTACTAAATTTACTTTATCTGTTGTTTAATCAGACAAAAAAAATACTCGACATATTTTTTCCCTTTATTAGTTTCTCTTCATTCAAAATCAAAAATTCATCTTATACCAGGTAATTTGAATCTGGAGTTACCCCGAAATTCTTAAGAAGAGTTAAAACGACAATATATCATTAGCATATTTGCGGCAAAAAAAGCGTAAACTGCTAATTCGCCAATAAATAAAATTTTGTCAAACTTCCTACCGTTTACTTTTCCACATGCTAATTGCTATATGTGTAATAAACCAAACAATTTAATTGAATACTCATATAAATTTCGGGATAACTCCTAAATTTGAATAAGTGAAAAAGCCGGACCTTTTTATCAAAGGAATACAAACTCTAACTTTCTTGAACTTTATCCAAACTAGCCTGATCTTGTGCGGATTGACGAAACAGAATACCCGAAATGAAGAACAGCATTATGAATAACCCATGAACACCGATGTAAGTCATTATTTTATCTACTGTAAAATCAGCACCCTGTGTCCCGGCATAGATAAGCACAACAACAGCAATCAATAAAAGTGCGATTGATACTGCGAACATTGTAAGTGATAGTCCATACGGTTTGAATCGTGACATAACAGCACCGACTATTCCGATACCGATTACACCAAAGTATATAATGTTAACCGGATTATCTTCCGATCCAATAATCCCGACCGCAAGATTCACCCAAATCAGAAAGAGCCCGGCAAAAAGTCCCACCGCAACTCCGGCTCGATAAGTTTTATTAATTGCTTTTCTTGTTAACAAAATGTATGTGAAACCAGTACCGAAGAGAAGAAAACCGGCAACGAAGAAGTCGAACGGACTCCAGTCCACTTCGGTTGAAAACTGCATTGCTATCAAGGGGATCATCAAGAGCAATATAGTCGCGAGCGCAACAATTAATGTAGATTTAAGAAATTTTCTATCGGTGTTCATTAGCTGCCTCTATTTTTCTATGATTATTTGATATCTATTTCGATGACATGATTCTTATAAAATTTTTTAAGTATCGGTGATATAGTAAAAGTAGTTTGTATCTCAAAGCTAATATTAATATTGTGATAATGCAGGGATAATATTGTGTAATAAAAACAAGTAAATTGTTCGCTTTGTTAGATTTTGAGAGATAAGTAAGAAGCCCAACTTTTTCAAAAAGTTGGGCTTCTAAAGTAAATAACCAACTTCAAATCTTTTCATATACGGTAAATAGAATAAAAGCAGTAAAGGAAAATATTTATTGATGAAAAAAAGTTTTATATGCTTATGGGATATTGATTCATTTCTTGAAAGATGAGATGATAATTGGATAGCGGTGAGAAGTCAATATTGACAGAGGAACGGGAGTTTCTCTTTAACTTAATTCTTGAATCGAGATTTAATTATTTGTATTATTACACTGAATTTAATCTATCTAATAATTGACGTGAGTAATAGAAACTTAATTAACGGCGAAGAGAATGATGACCTTGATGGTTTTTTTGATCCCATTGTTTCAAAGCTTATAAAATGTTCAAATATTGCTTACCGCGATCTCCGCAATTTCTTGCCAATAAAATGTAACAACGTTAAGGAATTGTATATTTTTTCACAGTGGATTACATTAAATGCCGCAATTATGAGTGATATACCACCTGAGAAAATGGAAGAATATTATATGAATCATGATTTTTTATTGATGAAAGAACATAATTTTTCAACAGCAGCTGCAGTACAATTCAGCCAACTAAGGGTTCAAAGATTCAATGAATATGAACAATTTCACCCAGTTATTGAATCTTATCTTCAGGGAAAACCACCAGGTTCAGTAGCTATCAAGTTTTCAAGAATAGTTCTTACAAATTTGCTAGGTGATGAGGCAACCAACCATTTACTTTCTTCTGGGATAATGTTTCCGATGGTAGTTTTAAATATCTTATTAAGGCAAATTGAATACTTTGAAACAAACCGCATAACTATTCCCAGATTGATTTGATTGTCTCTTATAATAAATAAAACTAATAGGTTATAAGAATATTTTCGAAAGTGTTCATCTAAAACTGATGGCTCTATTGATGTTTTTAAGCTCAACTTCCATGTGACACACTATCTTTTTGGTAGAGTAATAATTAATGCAACTTAAATAGTATTTTATTATTATTAGAATAGTATAATGAGGACTGCATGGAATTAAAAATCTATATGGTTCTTTGGATATTTATACTTGGTTTAAATCAAATGATTAATCAAGTTGACAATACTCCGCCAATAGCCAGGCAGTTACTTTTTACAAAACCTGTGTTACAAAGATTCATGGGTATTGAGCTATTACTTATTGCACTTACAATTATTACTGGATTTTTTGTTGTTGAGTGGTACATTGTTATAATAAGTGTTTTTATTGCTTGGTTACTAATTGTAATAAATTTTCCAGTTATTATTGTCTTCAGAAATAATCCTGCCCAATTGATGATTTTAAGTATTCTTGGATATATCATATTCTATATTTTGCTATTGACTGATCCTTCCCCCATCTTGTAGACACGAAGAAAAGCAACTATATTTAAGTTAAA
>CAYLVF010000040.1:0-12055 GCA_964387045.1 uncultured Melioribacter sp.
ACCGAACCTTTTAATTTTTACTTCTGCCAGCGTGAAGCAATTGAAACCATCATCTATCTTTTTGAAATAAAAAAATTCAAAGACATTGTTCCTTTAATTCAACAATATGCCGAAGCTGATCAGAGTGCACTATTCGGTCAAGAATTAGAATTCTCTCAAAGAATTGACGGACAGAGAATAGTTAAAAGATATATACCCGATTTACAAACTGTTGGCGAGCAAGAACTACCGGAGGAAAATCTGCTTCGTTATGCAATTAAAATGGCAACCGGTTCCGGCAAAACAATGGTTATGGCATTTGTTATTGTTTGGTCTTACTTCAACCGATTGCGTGAAAAAGATAGAAGATTTGCAGATAATTTTTTAATTGTTGCACCTAATGTTATTGTTTATGAGCGTCTCGCCAAAGATTTTGCAGATGCAAAAATATTTACTCAATTTACATTCATTCCAACCGGTTGGAAGCATCAATGGAATCCTGCAATTAAAATGCGTGGTGATGAATCGCCGTTAAATCCAAGCGGTAATATAATTGTTAATAATATTCATCAGCTTTATGAATCAAGAATTAAGGAATGGAAACCAGAAAGTATTATTGAAGCGTTTCTTGGAAGAACACCACAGAAAGATCCGACCAAACCACCGCAAGTATTATTAGAAAGAATTAAAGAACTTGACAATCTTATTGTTCTTAATGATGAAGCCCATCACGTTCACGATGATGAACTTAAATGGAATGAAGCATTATTGTCTATTCACAATTCAATTCCCGGCGGTTTAACAATGTGGCTCGATTTTTCAGCTACACCAAAAACTCCAAATAACACATATTATCCTTGGATAATTTGTGACTATCCTTTAGCTCAAGCTGTAGAAGACAGAATTGTGAAAGTTCCGCTTATTATTCATGGTTTCAATAAAAATGATCCCACCGGAATAAACAAAACCAACGTGGTTGTAAAATACGGCGCATGGATTAAAGCTGCACTTATTAGATGGAAAGAACATTTTGATGTATTCAAGAAGATTAACAAAAAAGCCGTTCTTTTTATCATGGCTGAAAAAAATGATTATGCGGATAAAATTGCAGAAGCGATAAAAAAAATAAGTGATTCAGAAAAACTTGGTATAAAAAAAGAAGAAATTTTAACTATTCACACAGACTCAAGTGGAGATATTAGAAAAAGCGATCTTGAATCTTTACGTGGAGAAGCGAGGGACATTGATCATCCTGCTAATAAAATAAAAGTTATTGTAAGTGTTCTTATGCTGCGCGAAGGATGGGATGTTCAGAATGTAACTCTTGTTCTTGGTTTACGTGCTTTTGATTCAGCTATTTTGCCTGAGCAAGCAATAGGGCGTGGCTTACGTTTAATGCGTGATGTTAGTCCGGACCGCACACAAACACTTGAAATAATTGGTAACAATAAATTTGAAGAAATAGTTAAGCAGCTTGAGCAAGAAGGTGTCGGAATTATAACAACTAAAAATCCACCGCCGTTGCCAATAACAATAGCTCCCGAAACCAAACGGCTTGATTATGATATTGCAATCCCAGCAACAGATTTTTCATACAACCGTGTTTATAAAAAATTAGATGAAATTGATGTTACAAAAATTCCTTCTCTGTTTACATCTAAAAAACTGGAAGAAAATAAAAAGACAGTATTAAAGCTCAGAATGTTTGATTTAGGAATGGAAGTCCACCAGCAAGCTATCGAAGAAGAGTTCCTTGAACTCGGCAGAGATTTGGTTTCACACATTACCCGTGAAGTGATGATGAAAGCACGGCTAACAGACTGTTTTCATATACTCTATCCTAAAGTTGAAAAATATATTTTAGAAGTTTGTTTTGAAGTAAAGCTTAAAACAATTGAGAATGAAAACCTTCGAAAAGAACTAAAAGATATTACAATACGGGAAATAATCATTGATCATCTTGCAGCCGCATTCGGTACTGCCACTGTAGAAAAGAAAACAATCAAAGTTCAAGGCAAACCACTAAATCTTTCCAAAACACCGCCTTTTACCTGGCGTCGCAAAAGAGAAAGATTTACCAAAACAATATTCAACTTTGTTGCTCTTTACAATGATTTTGAAGGCGACTTCGCAAAATTCCTTGAGAAGTGTGATGATATTACTGCTTTCGCCGCCTTAGCCGGTACAGATTTTAAGATTGATTACCTGACATCAAAAGGTGCAATCCGCTTTTATTATCCAGATTTTGTCGCTGTACAAAAAGAAGGAAAACATAAAACTTTTTGGATACTGGAAACCAAAGGAAGAGAATTTCCTGAACTTGAAAACAAAAATAAAGCTGTGGAACGTTGGTGCAAACAAGTTACCGAGCAGACCGGGAAAGAGTGGAAGTATTTAATGGTGAGGCAATCACATTTTTCATCAACAAGCAAAAACATAAATTCATTCTCATCATTTCTCGAAAATTATTTGGATGAAATGAAATCATTTTTAGATATATAACAAAAAATCTGTTACAAATGCCTGAACAACACAACATAGAATACAAAACGAATTGGCACAGTTTGCCCCGCCTTGTCGGGGATGACTACCTAAAAACAATCTGTGCCTTTGCAAACTCACATTGCGGTGAACTTTATATTGGCAAAGTAGATAAAGGCAAAACCCGTGGTATTTCCGTATACAAAAAATTTGATGATTCTTGGAATATAGTATCCGTACAAGTCCCCAATTACAAGAAAGCAAAAAAGTGGTTAAGCCAACATGGTGCGTTACTGGAATTAGAGTTATAATATTTTTACGATAATAAATATCTTGAATGTAGTTTCATTTTAATTTTTATATAAAATTATGTCAATTAATTTCAACCGTCCAATAGTCTTTTTCGTTCTCGAAACCACCGGCACAAAAGTAGATTCCGATCGTATAGTTCAAATCTCTCAACTAAAATATAATCCAGAGTTCTTTTCTTCGTATAAGGTTTTTCTTCCTTATTCAGTTATTTATATTCTAAAAGTGTTTATATAATTAAAAAATATGTATTATCTTGAAAAAACAACTAGTTAATTATATCGATCCCCATTGGCGTAAAGTATTTTCAAAATATATTTCAAAAGGGCAAAAGCAAAAAGCTCTCTCTATTCTCGATAAACTTATTCTTAGCAGTAAAACACTTTTTAGCGATCAACCACAATTTGAGCAAGAACGTAAAATTGCTTTATTATTGAGAATTGATCTTTTGCGTAGTTGGCATAGGGATTTAGAAGCTCTTGCTTGGTTTACCTTGGAATGTGAATTACACCCCGAAAATAAAAATGCACAACTCCTCAAGGAACAACTTAAATATGAGTTAAATCTCTCTGCTAAGGATCCTGATATATCTTATAATCCCACGACTCATAGTGACGAGTTATGGCTTAATTTCCCTGGTATGCGTGAATTAAAAACATTACTCCAAAACGAAGTAATCAATCCAATCAAGAATCCTGACCTATATAAAAAGTATAAGATACTTCCTCCAAATGGTCTAATGTTTTATGGTCCTCCCGGTTGTGGTAAGACTTTTATTGCTAGAAAATTAGCAAAAGTTTTAGGTTATCATTACATTGAAGTAACACCCAGTGATATTGCAAGCACCTATGTTCATGGTACTCAAGAAAAAATTAGCAAGAAATTTGATGACGCGATTGATAATCTTCCGTCCCTCATCTTCTTCGATGAGTTTGATGGTATAGCTCCAAATAGAAAGGATACTTCTCACCATTATAGAAGTGAAGTAAATGAGCTATTATCTCAATTGGATAATCTAAATGAAATTGATATTCTTGTTGTTGCCGCAACCAATTTATTATCTAAGGTTGACGAAGCAGTTTTAAGACCTGGTAGATTTGATTTGAAAATATTTATTCCTCCTCCAGACTTTGAATCTCGTCTTGAGATTCTTAAATATTATATGATTGATAGAGCACAAGGAAAAATTGATTTTATCCGTCTCGCTGAGTACACCGAATATTACACTTCTGCAGAATTAAGGAATATAATTGAAATAGCATCTCGAAGAGCTGCTGCTTCTTCCTCAAATATTAATACAGATACCATAGTTGAAGTAATTTTAGAAAATCCAGCTTCATTAAATGAAGAAAAAATTGAGAAATACAAAAATGGAATATAGTTACTCTAAGGTAAACAACTATGTCTCTTGAACTAAAACGTCCCATAGTCTTTTTCGATCTAGAAACAACCGGTAAAAAAGTAGATTCTGATCGTATTGTTCAAATCTCTCTACTTAAATACAATCCAGACGGAACCGAAGAGATCAAAACACTCTTAGTAAATCCCGGTATTCCAATACCAAAAGAAGCTGCGGATATTCACGGCATCACCGATGAAATGGTTAAAGATGCACCGTCATTCCCCGCACTCTCAGATGAAATTTCCAACTTCATAAAAGACTGCGACCTCTCCGGCTTCAACATTCACAACTTCGATTTACCGCTCCTCCGTTTCGAATTTTGCAGAGTAGGGAAGGAGATTCTAATCTCAGAAATTAACATAATTGACCCGCTGGTAATCTTTAAAAAGAAAGAACCGCGAGATTTAACAGCAGCATACAAATACTATTGTAACAAAGATTTAGAAGGAGCACACGACGCAGAAGTTGATATTATCGCAACAAAAGAAGTCTTCCTCGCACAAGTAGAAAAATATAATGACATAGGTGAGAACATAGAAGAAATAGCAACTTACTCAGATTACCGCGAACTCTGCCCTGCAGATATCTCTGGTAAATTACTTTTAGATGCTGAAAACAACCTGATATATAGCTTTGGTCCTCATCGAGGTAAAAAAGTAACTGAAGAATTAGGCTTCGCAAATTGGATGCTTGGTAAAGATTTCCCAGAAGACACAAAAAACCTTTTACGTCAATTAATTAATCAAGAATAAGCTAATAATTATGGAATCTCTTTGGTCACTCGACCTTTTCCAATTGACTTATCAATTTGCTGCTGATGCTCATAGAGATCAGAAAGATGCAGAATCTAATTTGCCCTTTATAACTTATGTTTCTAAGGTTTCCGCTGAAGTCCTATCTGCACTTTCTGTACAATCTTTTAAGTATCCTAATTTAGCAATGCAATGTGCGTTACTTCATGCTGTTTTAGCAAATACTTCCACCAAACCAGAAGAAATCAAATACAACTTTGGTGAAGATGTTCTTTCTGGTGTGGAGGCACTTACGCCCAATATTTCAATAACCGATACTGAAGCTCGTCTTGAGGACAACTTAAAAAGAGTGTTTCACCAACCATCAGAAATATCACTCGTTAAAATGGCAGAAAGAATAGTCAGTCTTCAAATTCCTCACGATGACTGGTCTGTTAAAGCAAAACTCAACTATCAAGCAGAATCAGAAATGATTTTTAATTATTTATGGCAAGCTAGTCCATTTTTATCCGATAGACTACTCAATAAAACTTCCGAATTTTATCTTGGCTTAAATCTTTCAGAAGATGAAGCTTTCGAAATTGCATTAAATCATGTTCCTTTCTTAGATGATCCTAAGGCTTATACTGACATCTCAGATATATTTAATCCCAAAGGGGCTAATTTTGGTTACTATCCACGTCCAAATTGTTGGTATGTAAATTATTACGATTTTATAGAAGCAGAAAAAAATCCGTCAAATTGTTTAGGTACTTTTCACCAGAAGTATATTTTTATTTCTAAAATAGATGGTGAGATTTTAGCTAGTGGTGAAGTATTGGGTGACTGATAATTCTTTGTTTTTACTTAGCATGGTTATAACCAGCACTCATTTATTTTATAATTCGTGAGGTCCTTTTGCGTCCCAAAATTTTTGATCATCTTTTTAATGATGACCGAATGTTTGTACTCGAAATTTCCCGAGTAAAAGTTAGCAGTGCTCTCCCTTCGTCAGAACCTCAAATTAAATGGGCTGTAATTACTCGTAGAAATGTTCCTAGTTACCCTCTCCACAGATCAGATACTTTTAATACTTATGAAGAAGCAAAACAATTCTATCTTAGAATTGTTCTAGAAACTCCACGAGTTAGTCTTGACAATAGATCGCCTGATCCTATTCCAACATTAGAACAATATATCTTATGGCTAAAAGAATATAAATTATATGATCCGATTCTCAACCCAACTGTCGAAGTAAAAAAGGAGTAATATTATGATTAACGAGGACTATATTCGTGAACTAAATGAACTTATTACTCAATACAAAGAATCTCCTCATGACAATTTAATTGAAAGAATAGAATATTATCTTCAGATATTGGTTTACCAATCTTGGTCTGTAAAATCCAACCTTCGTTTAATCGAAAATCCAAACCGATTTTTCAAGTCTGAGGAAATGCGAAAATATCGTTCAAAGTTTTCCAGTGATAATGCTTTTACCAAATATCATTTAATGATTCCTCTGCTAATGTATCTTTTCATAAATCACAATAAGACCCGCCCCGCTCTAGAAACATCCTTAGATTTTATGGCCATAAATAAGGATTTGTTAAATCCTGGTGATTTTGCTAAAACTAAAACTGGGGCACAAAGATTTATTACCAACACTCGCTTTGCCTCTCTTGAGCTAAGAAATTACGGTTTGCTCAGGTCAGACAGAAAACATTTCTATAAATTCTGGTCGTTATCTCCTCTGGGTATCCTAGCAGCAGCTCAAATGTTTTTTGATTCCTCTAAAGGTAAATTAAAAACTAATATTCATGGTTTTTCTTGGGATAAAGTAAGTGAATTTCCACCACTAGTTATAAGTTTCTATTCTGGTAAAGTATTGATTAAAGAAAACTTCAATGAATTGTTGCAATTTATTTTCACGGAAGATGTTTTAATAAAACATTTTGAATTATATCATGATAAATTTGTTAATTTCATCACCAATCTTCAAAAAGCACTTGATAAAACTAATCTTTCTAACACCGAAGATAAAAAGGAACTTAAAAATTATATTAATACTCTAAACTCAGATGAAGAGTTCAGCAAATTCGCAGACTCAATAATTCTACGGAAAGACATCGCTGTCAATATGCAAGTAATAAAAGACATCCTGAATAGTGTTTGATATATTAAAATGTTATTTATTAAGCAAATGCTTTATCATTCACGTAGTTTCATAAACGTATTAGTTTCTTTTAGCATACATCTAAGTATTTATTTGAAACTTTTCTTTACATTTTTTGTAGTAATTGTTTACATTATTATTATATTTTATGTTTTTTTCTAACACAACTTTAATAAAGAGAGTTATATGATGGCTAAAGGAAATAATCCTTCAACCACAAAAGAACAAAAATCTCAGAAAACTTCTTGGATATCTACCCGAGAAGGCAAAGAACAACTTTCTTCACATATTGCGAAGGCTGGGAAACTAGCATCTTCTGTTAACGAAAGTAGAAATATTCCTTCCTCTGTTGTCAAAGAACCTTTTACTGTTTAGTAAATTTCTTTGGCGATGAATTTTAATGTACTCAAATACTCTATAGATACTCTTATTGATATTATTGCAGAAAATTCTGAAGCAACTAAATCTTCCGTAAGTTCAAAGCATCATTCTACATACTTTAAAGAATATTTTTCTCATGTTGATGCTAAAACAATTATTGTTGAGAAAGAATATATTGATAAGGATTACTTAGAAGATTTTGCTTCTTATTACGTAAAGTGCTTTGATTCGTATAAGAAAAAATGTACTCGTATTCACTTTTTTTCAAATAGTTTTTCGCAACAAAATTTTATTGATTTATTAAAGCATAATTCTTCTTCTCTATCAAAAGAAACATTACAAGTTTTCTATTTGGGTTTTATTGTTGTTAAGCCACTTCCTAGTACTGTGGTTGGTCGTTCATGTCTAAAAACTTATGCCTCTGATGGTCATAGATATTTCCCTATTATCAGAGAATATGTAGCTAACTTATATGGCATTCCATTGAGTATCAATACTATCGCTTTTCAAGAACAAGATAGTGTGGTCGCGGCGTGTGCTACAAGTGCTTTATGGTCAATTTTTCATGGCACTGGTATACTTTTCCATCATCCAATATTTTCACCCGCAGAAATCACAAAGAAAGCTTCAGAATATCTTCCTTATGGCACATTGGATGCTCGTATTTTTCCTAACAAAGGTTTAACCATTGAGCAAATGGCATACGCAATTAGAGACTTGTCTCTTGATCCCTATTTAGTTTATCCTGCGAATCAGTTTATTACTCAAGGTTCAATATATGCCTATACACGTGGTAAAATCCCATCATTGCTTGGGTTTGATCTATATGATCAAAATAATGATGAAGCTAGAGGCAAACACGCTGTTGCGATAACCGGCTATAGTATTTCAGATTTATATACGGCAAATAATAACTCAATTAATTTGCTTTCTTCCCGGATAGATAAGTTTTATGTGCATGATGATCAAGTTGGTCCTTTTTCTAGAATGATACTAGATAACAATGCAATTACTACTTCTTATAATGTAACTTTCCCTTTCCATTTAAAGACTTTTTGGGCTGATAGTGCCGGTAATATAGGTAATTACATTGCTTTACCTACTATTATTTTATTACCTCTTTATCATAAAATTAGAATTTCGTACGCTACAATCCTTAATTGTGTTATATACTTTAATTCCTATATAGATTTTTTGGTTAAACACAATTTTTTAATAATCTCTGATTCTTTAGAGTGGGACATATATTTGTCTACAATAAATGATTTCAAAATTGAATTTTTAGAAGAGAAACTTGTAACTGGTCAAGTTTTGTTTGATATTCTTAGTTCTCCCTTACCTCACTTTATATGGCGTGCAACAGCACGACTTAATGGTAACCCTGTTCTTGATATTCTGTTTGATGCAACAGATATTGAGCAAGGCGATTTTTTCCTGAATATGATTGAGTATGAAGATGGGATTTGTAAAAATTTGCGTAAATACTCTAAGATAGATACTGTTTATGACTCCTACGCAGCATCACCTGCCGGTGAAATATTGCATTATTTAAGAAATAAATAAATCCAACCTCTCACGTGAGGTCTCAGCTCACCTGCCCCGTGAAATATTGTATTTTTATTGAATCTGGATAAACATCTCACTAAGTAAAATCATTGTCGTGGTCTTTTGCCTTCTATTTCACGGGGACAACATGGGACAGCCAGTATTACATAATCTACTTTATGTGCAAGGCTTTGAGTAGTCCCAACATTTATTTGTAGTTCTATCGATTGCACATAAAGTGAGTTTATGCAAACTCGGCACAAAAGAAATATAATCAGTTAAACTTTCGCTTCACTCCAGCGGGTATTAAAAACATTTTGCCCGCTTCCGTTTCGCTTGCATGTGGAATCGGGCACGGGTCATCCCGCTATTTTTTATAGAAGGGTTAGCAGTTTTCCACTCATTCCGCAAGAGTTTCAAAAAGCAAAACACTTGCTGCATTTCGCCTGCCGTGCCCGTCGTAGTCTGCTTCTTAAAGACGAAGACTGGCCGTGCCCGCATTCAAACAAATCATGAAATCATTCTACCATCCAACCCGTTTCAAATCCTTCAATCCGCAAATCCGTTAATTCGCTAAATCTGATGTTTAGTCAACCATTAACAACCAAAACCAAACATTGATTATTGTGCACTTATGTCGCTGTGGATATATTTATCGAAAAAAGAAAAGCAAAATGTTAGCACAAATTATCATAAAATACTTATTCCTAATCATCCTGCTCAATCATAACTCTATCGCACAAATACCCGTAACTGTTCCATACGGTTATCAAACAAGTTCAAAAGTTGCACGGGTAATTGATGGAGATACATTCGTTCTTATAGATTCTCAAAGAGTAAGATTATTGGGTGTTGATACACCGGAACTTTCCTCAAGTGATATTCTTTATAAATTCATTGCGGATAAATCGAAATCATTTCTCGATTCATTGATCAACGACAAAAAAGTAAAACTCACATTCGAGTATAACACACGAGACATATTTGGTAGAGTCTTAGCATACGTTTGGCTCACCAACAAAGCTGGTCAAGATTCAATCTTTGTACAAGCTGAATTACTTAAAAAAGGATATGCACGCATTCGCTATTATCCAAAAGGGAAAAGGTACTACGATATATTCTATAACCTTCGCCGTACAGCAATGAAAAACAATTTGGGAATATGGTCCAAGTAATCCATGCATTTGGAACAACTAAATATTAATCATCTCATCAGTGATAACAAATTCAAAGAATTATATTCCCTTGGATTAATAGACGACATTGCCCTGCGTAATCTCCAAATCAAAAAAGACTACAAACAACTTCGCAAATCACACACAATGATTGAATCCATATCTCAATTATCCCAAAAATATTTCCTCTCCTTCGATTCAATCAACTCAATTCTGTTTCGTGAAAGAAACAAAAAATCTGTCTCAAGCCTCTCACTATAAATAGTATCTGGATAGTATGTATATAGTCTTAGTATTCAGTAATACTGTAACCATTCCTACAGTTACATTTTTTCTCACTCTCAATACTTTTCATTCGTCATTAATTAAAAAGGAGAAAAATAAAATGGCACGTTTAACTGGTAGTGTACTCGGTAACTTAAGAGGTAAACTCGGAAACCTCTCAGCAAGAACTGTAGAAGGAAAAACAATTCTTTCAGCTCGTCCTTCGTCTTTCGCAGTCAGCCAAACTCCCGAATCAATTGAAGCAAGAAAGCGGTTCGGTATAACTGGCAACTTCTCAAAATTCCTCATGGAGAATCCTGTCTTAGTTTCAATTTGGTCAAAAGTGAAGTTCTCTGGTATGAGTGTTTTCAACACAATTTTCAAAAGTAATTATCCTTACACTTCTCCGGATAGACCAACTGAAGACAATATAATCACTCCTGGTGGTTTCGGTCTGCCTGTAACAACCGCAACTCTTGCATCGGATAATCTAGCTTTAGAACTGGGTGCATTGGATTCAGTTGCGATAATCTCTCCTGAAGAAGTAGATTTATCAATTGCTGCAGTTGTGGTTTATCACAACCCAATTAATCCGGAAGACAATCCGTATAGAGTAATCAAACTTTCTAAAGCAGAAACCGGCTTCGATTTCTCAGCAGTTTACAACGGTATTCTTCCACTTGACGTAGTACAGCAAAGCATTGCTGCAAAATATCAAGATAGCATTCTTTATTTAGCTGTTGCTTCCAAATCGGCTGAAGGCAAAGTAGTTCAATACTCAGCTACTTACACCAACCAGTCTTAACAGCTTAATCCTTCCAGCGGCTTCCCTCATTAGTAGGGAAGTCGTATTATTATCAAGTTAATCGAACCTTCGCCCTATTTCGCTCATTCCGTAAATATCAAAGCATTTACTCCATTCGCTCAGCAAGGCTATCAATAAATCATACATTCAGCGCCATGATGCGTAGCTGTTTCAACCGAAAGACACGGTTTCAACACCTCCTCTTTTTCCAATTTGTTGTTTTGCTCACCGCAAAACATTAAAGCATCTTTTGCCCGCTCTTTTTTCAAGCTTAGTGTTTACATAACATTGACCATCAAGTCGGGGCAAGGGTATATAAACTCAACCCGCTATCGGTTGATAAATAGTTGTGCGGGTTTCGCCCTTGCCTTGAATAATCATGTTAATCGTACATCATCATTATGTCCTTTCATAAAAAACGCCAAGACGCAGTTAAGCGGGCAAAAAATGTTTTTCGGGGGGCATGCGTGCTGTTTCAAGTGAATCGAAAAATTTATAGTTTACAACCAATAAAAAGTTCAAAGCCGGATGGAAGCAACAACTAAAAACATAATAACACATAAAGGTTTTAGAAAGGGTACGGCAGCCCGGAACTTCCTTTACTGTGCTATTAAAAATATAGGTCTTGTAAGGACTAACTCCATACATTACTCCATACAAAATCCATACACAAAAACCGGAAAATCATCGGGACTAAGGCAAGCTTTAAAACTAAAAAAGCCCGAAAACAAATCGTTCTCGAGCTTTTTACTGAGCTGGCAATGGGACTCGAACCCGCAACCTGCTGATTACAAATCAGCTGCTCTA
>CAYLVF010000041.1:0-6097 GCA_964387045.1 uncultured Melioribacter sp.
AAATTAGAAACACTCATAGCAATTACGAGATTATGAAAACCGGTTTTTAAGTAAGTTCCCAAATCCAATGCAATAGTTTGTGCGGAAACATTATACATATTCTGTTGGATGTACTTAACAGTCAAACCTACGGAGAACCGATCTGTTAGAGCCCGTGCGTACGATAGCCCGATTGATATATCACTGACATCGTAATACATTCCCGTACCATCAGGCTGTTCAACAGTAGTCACTTCCTCTTCGTTTGTAGTTAGTGAAGTTGCGCTTATTCCAAGTACATCGCTGCTCGATAAAGGAATAACAATACCCGCAAAGTTATGATAAATTTCTGCCAGCCATTGACTATGACTAGCACCAAAGGTGATGGAGTTTAAATTTGTTATTCCAGCCGGATTCCAGTATAAAGCGGTAACGTCATTCGAAACAGCGGCAAAGGATTCTCCCATTGCCGAAGCCCGGGCTCCAACACCAATTTTAAGGAATTGTGCAACAGCGGTACCTGCTTTTGAAAATCCGCCGCAATACGTATTGACTTGGAAAACCAATATCAGTAATACTAAAATTATTTTTTTCATCAGCTTTATCTCCTCCGGTTCGGAAGTGATTATTTAATAACTAAAAATTTTCCTACTTTCTTTTGACCGTTAGGAATTGAAACCACATAAATGTATAATCCGTAAGCTATGTATTGGTCATTATATGTGCGCATATCCCAAAATGTAAATCCTTTTCCATCATTATGATTTATCTCTGCAATAAAATCACCTGCAACGGTAAATATTGATATTTTGCACTCATTAGGCAGGTGGTTAAACATCAGCTTTTTACCAAATTGATTTGTTTCCCAGATATTCGATACAATGTATGGATTGGGTACAACGCGGATTTCATTAAGGTCAATCTTTTGTGTAGTATTAAAATGTTCTTTTTGTATGTTAAACTCATAACTGATTTCTTTCCTAAAGGGTTTGTAAGTCCTTATTGTAAACTCATCGCCGTGTGAAGGTCTTACAGCCGGTCGGTAAACCGGATCACCATCGGCATTAATGTAGTCATCCGGAAAATTATTGGTATTTAAATAAAGACCAGAGTATGTAGTATCATTAGTATTTTCATCTGTTATCACTTGCTCGAGAACCAACAAGTCTGCATATTTTTCATAATAACCCGGACTTCCTTTTACATACCCTTTACCCCCCGGTATTAAATCCCAGCCTAGCGGGCTGTAGAAACTATTTCTAAAATCCGGAGGAGCATGAATTGCAAATTCTAAAAGCCATGTATTACTGCTTATATCTATAGGATTTTCAGGATCGGTAATGACCTCTACCTTCAGAGGTAAATGCTGCATAGAATCTTGTAATTGGCTCAGAAAATAATCATACCAGAATGCTTGCAGCCCACCGGAACTGGTTGTATCAATTGTAATTCGAAAATCATCAACAGTATAAATTGTCTCAGGAACTATATCCAGCCTGCCTTGATATTTTTCAACGGGGCCCGTGCGCCAATCGAATGTACAGGTATCACCATGGATTTTTGTCCAACCTATAAATTCAACTCCGGATGGTGTATCAAATACAGTCAACCTGAACCCATCTATAATTGGTAAATTATCCATTGACTCATCAGAGAATTGATGATGATCAAGTAACAATAGTGTATCGCCGGTTTCTGCGGAAATTCTGTATAAATTGAAACCGAGTACATAATTAGTATCATTACTTACTACTTGTTTCACCGAATCAACAAAAGTAATTAAGTAATCATCACCCGTTACAAATTCCGGTTGAATGACATCAACTTTTACCAACCCCTGGCAAACTCCGCCTTTGGGTTGAATAACTCCTTCGGCATCAATATTCGGATCAAAAACGGGTGGAATATAATTTTGAGCTTTTACCCCCGGTATTACCGAAACAGTATTGGCATCCATTGGTGAACTGCCCAGTGGAGATTGATAAGATTGTTCGAGATTATCTGGGTCTTGATTTCCGCGGTCGAAAGCTGTAACGCAGTACCAATATTCAACACCGTTTAATAAGTTATCATCAACAAAACTATGTTTGATACCGGAATCATTTCCTAAAGATTGATTAAAAACAGGATCTTGCCCTTGAATTCCGTTAATAAGATCGAAAATTTTCAACGGTTTATACCCGATTACGTTTCCGTATGCATCTGTGACAGGTTTCCCCCAAGTTTTTCCTTGGTCATCACTTCTGTAAATTTTATACCCTTCAAAATCGCGTTCTCCTGTGAGCGGATCAATCGAATCTTCTGCCTTAGAATCCCAAGCCAATCTTACCGTTTTATTGCCGGTATATGCTTTCAGTGCAGGTGTACTTGGGGGTCCGGAGCCTTGAAATTTTCGATCGAACATCTGTTGTGCAATTCTTAAGTTCTGCATCAGGTCGGTTGTGTCTGCTTGAAAAGGAACATTGCCTGCGCTTCCCATAACAACCGCTACCGATGATTTCACCGTTTCATCAGGCATCAAATCTAAGGGACCTGTCATAATAAAAAAATTAATCGGTGCTCCTTTCGGAAAATATTTTGATAGACTATCCGGATGAGTCGTATCCAAACGAGGGTTAGACCCGTGGAAAAAAGCTTCACGAATTCCGATATTCGGATCATCAGGATTACTCGTAATTACCGGCCACATTTCTTCATCTACTTTCGGCATAACTTCTCGATTGAAATAGTGAAAATCTGTTACACCTATATCCTTGGGCGTTTGTAAAATACTTAACCCGATAATTCCCATATCGGTAGGATCATTTGCCCAAGCCCCGTCTTTAATGTTATTCAAATCCCACACATAAGCAAAATCCGGTTTCCCGTCATTATTGCTGTCAATAATATTTATCAAGTCTTCGTTATCATAATCGGGTCTGAAAATAGCTATATATCCTACATATACATCAGTAAGATTTTTTCCACTTTTATTGTGAATGGTAAAATCCCAAAACAAGATATCTTCAGCATAAGGGCGACCGTAAGAAAAGCTTGTTTGCTCAACTTCAATTCCGACCGGTCCGTTAGGATGCGAATTTTCACTATCATCAAAAACAGCATAAATATCTCTATCGGATGAGAATTCACCAAACACTTCATTTCCATAGTTTGAGGAATTCGGATCAAGATTAATTCTGAAATTTCCTGGCCAATGCCTTTCGGAAGGAGTACTTACCCAATTATTTTGATCATCCCAATACCCTTTAGGCCATGTTTCAGGTGTATCGCTGAATGGAAGAAAAGGAGTTTCATCGGGAGGCGGAGCTGTTACATCACCTGAAAATATTCTGCCGCGCGAGCCGGCTTTAGGTGACCAATCAACTTTTTCCGAAGGACCCCCGACCACCGAAGTAATAACATTACCATCAACAGCAACGATTAGTCCCAACCCGAAACAATATTGAGTTTGATCATTTGCGGTTTTGGGCCAATGTATTGAATTATTAAAATACTCATGAAAGCTTGATAAGACTCCATAATTACCCACATAATTAGAAATTTCACCTTTGTCCATAATACCCAAACCGCGTTCGAAAGAGGAATAGACTTTTTTTAATCGAGCAATCTCATCTGATTCAAGGTCTTTATGGCAGCTGGCACAATCAAGATTCTGTGAATAAATTATCGAGTTAAACAAAAGCATAAGAATAAATAGCGGAGTATAAAATCTCGAAATAAATTTAAACATATCTTTATCTCCTGTTACCATGTAAATTGAATACCTGCTTTAATAATTCTCGGTGGTCCAACATGATTAGGGTTATAATTAGCATCCGGAGATGATCCGACTAAACCGGGAAGCCCGGTATCAAAAGGTTTTCCGGTACGTGAATAGACATACCTAACATTTTCTTGATCAAGTAAATTTGTGACTTCGACAAAGAATGCAAATGCAATATCTGAAAACCAAAATCTTTTAGTCATTCTAAAATCAAGAGTAGACGTCCAAGGTTTCCTACCTGAATTTACCTCAATTCGTACTGTTGGATCAACATAAGGTGTATAAGGAAGACCGCTTGAGGCTTGGAAAAGTATACTTAAGAAAATATCGGAAAGAGGTTTGATTCCGAATATTTCCGGACCTTGATTTCGGGGAATATTAAAGTTTACGGTTACAGATATATCATGGCGCTGATCAAAGTCTAAATAATATTCTTGATGCGGAATTTCTTCCTGTTCAAATGCGTTAATGTACCCTCCGAGCGGTTGTGAATTATTTCCTTTAGCAATCATATATGTATAATCAATTGAGCCGGAAAAATAATCACTATAACGCTTTCGAAGAGTTAGATCAAATCCTTTTACACTGGCATAATCTGAATTGTAGAAAACGACATACCCTTTAGATAAATAAGTTATATGAAGTGTTGAAAGTAAATCGGTAATATCTTTATACCAGGCAGAAATATCTAAAGCCCAATCATCGGCAAGTTTATATTTGATACCTGTTTCATAGGCTACCGTTTTCTGAGCTTTGACCGCCGGGTTACCGACAAGCGGCAATGATGAACTTAAATCTCTATGCATGTTATAATACAGAGAGTTATAGTTAGGATTCTGGAAAAAATGACCGTAGGAAAAATGAAGAACCGCAACATCGGTGATTGGATGAGCTAAACCAATTCTAGGGCTTAACTGTATTTTGGGATCAACTTTAGTTTCCTCTGCGATTATCCAATTATTATTATCATCGAAGTGACCGAAGCGTCTGATATCGTCCCACATAGTTGCTTTAGGATCCGCATAATCCATCCTAAAGCCTAGATTAACGATTAGATAATCGTATTCAATTTTATCCTGCAGATATCCCGCAATTTCAAATGGGTATCGAACATATTCATCTTTAAATTGAGCACCGCCAGCCCAAGGTTGTGATTCTTCGTGAACTTCAATACGATGACTTTTAAATTCAAGTCCGCCTTTGAATAGATTAGATTTATTTGCCTGGTAAGTCAAATCAACTTTACCGGTGTAAGTAATTGATTGATCATCGGCGTATTGAGAATCATCCCCTCTCACATAAAAATAAACCGTTTCACCGGTTTGCCCGCGGACGTATTCAGCCGGTAATTTATCCCCTACCTGAATTTTTAGATCATTTACAAAGCGGGTAAATTGGGCTGTATAAAACAAGCTATTGCTTATTGTATGAGTAAATGTTAACCCGGTACGATTTGTATTCTGAACAGAATGAGACTGGTTTTCACTCAAATATTTCCAGGCATGATTATAACTTTGAGTTTTATTTTCAGTACTCTGATATGAAAGAGAAAGTTTAAAAGAGGGATCAAAATTGTAAGTCAATTTGCCAAAACCATCTCGTTGCAAACTATAACCATGCGGCAAATAACTGTCTTCGTTTTTATATCTACCCGAAACAAAAAAGTACAACTCAGGCACAAAATAGAGTGGACCGCTTAGTGATAGATTTAATGTTCCTTGTACAGGTATTTCCAAATCAAACGGTTTGAAATCCATTCCTTCAGTTACACTTTTCTCCGTATATTCATAACTATCTGCAACCCCGGAGAAAGGATTTTTTAATCGGTATGGTGATCTATTTAACATCGAAGAGGTGTATTCGAATTTACCGTGTATTCTATCACCGCCTTCTTTTGTTACAATATTTACTATACTAGACATCGCATTACCGTATTCAGCATTATAAGTACCGCTAAGAATAATCATCTCCTCGATTGCGTCGTTGTTAACCATACCTTGAAAACCACCGTAAAGCGGGTCGTCTACATACATTCCGTCTATCATGTAGGCAATTTCTCCCACTCTTCCTCCCCTTACATGCAAATTGCCTTCAGCATCAGTTGTGAAACCTGCTTTGGTAGAAAGAACCCCCTGGAAATCTTCAACAGGCATGTTAATTATTTCATCCGAACCAACAATTGATAGTTTTGAGGTAATATCTTTTTGAATAAGAGGACGCTCTGCAACAACAACGATTTCCCCTATTTCGAGTGTTGAAGGTTCCATCTCGAAATTAATTTCCGTAGTAAGATCAACTTTTACCCGAACATCGGTAACTCTAACTACTCTGTAACCAATTATTGTTGCTCTAACA
>CAYLVF010000041.1:6107-11817 GCA_964387045.1 uncultured Melioribacter sp.
TATAGGTTCCGGGGGGAATATTAATAATAAAGTATTCGCCATTATTATTGGTTGCGCTGCCCATAGATGTACCTTCGATAATTATATTGCAGCCCGGTAGAGATTCACCCGTAGTAGCATCTTTAACAACCCCGGCAATCTTTCCGACAGTACCGGCAAAAAGCACTGCGGGGGTTACTATTGTAATAATGACAAAGCATAAAACAATTCTTTTTAATTGTGTTCTCACATGTTCCTCTTCATTATAATTTAATTATAACAGTAGGAAGTACTTATGTTAATTATTAATTTATGATTTAACTCTCCTATACGGTTAACAAAAAGAATATTATTCTTTTGTTATTTTCTATTAAGCATAAGTGCATATTCATATTTCTCCGATTTCAGTGAACTGGTTTGTCGATTAAAGAAATATGTAATTATTCGTCATCAAACATTATTTCAATAGCATCATCTTCTTACTCTGAAGGTTATTTCCATATTTGAGTGAGTATATATAAATTCCTGACGGTAGCATTTTCCCGGAATCATCTTTTCCATCCCATGCGGTTGTGTATTGACCTGCTGCCCTGTTTTCCGAGATAAGCGTTCTTATTTTTCTTCCTAACAGATCGTATATAATTAAAGAGATATGTCTGCTTTCCGGTAGAATAAATGTAATATTTGTCTCGGGGTTAAATGGATTGGGATAATTCTGCATCAATGTAAATTCTGCAGGTAATTCTTTTTCGTAATTATTTTCAACTGAAGTTATAGGATCAATAGGAGTAACGACAATATTATCATAATAACCTGCAAGACCATCATCATCTTGTTGGAAACTGTATAAACCGAATTGACCTGAACTCATCCGGTGAACACTTTCATCATAAACCGGACCGCCTCCTAATAGTTCACCGTCAAAGTAACACCAGAATCCCGTTTTTGTATCGTCTATTGTTCGTACTTCTATTTTCATATGATGCCAACCGTCTTCGGTTGGTATGCCGCCGGGTACATCAGCACCTTTAAAACTATGATCAAAGGTATATTGGAATGTTTGGAAATCTAATTTGTTGTTGAACAGTCGAAGTCTCTGATCACCGTCAAAATCCGCAACTAATTTAATGTATATCTGTTTTGTACTATCGCCGTAAACTACTAATCCCGTATATGCCGAAACAGCTTGATTTACATAACAATATACATCCCCTTCAATTGAATAATTTTGCATATCGACATCCCCGGCAAGTGCTATTGCTGCACCGGTATATGAAATATCGGCATCTTGCAAATAACCGACATAATTACCTCCGCCGGCAAGAGCTTGCGGTGCTTCAGCCATCGGAACTGCTACTACGTTCTCTTCACCGAAACGATATACACCCCAATCAGAACTTGCAGTGCCGGATTCGAAATCTTCGGAGAAAATTGATCCAAGTGGAGTAACGGCAATATTATCATAATAACCTGCAAGACCATCATCATCTTGTTGGAAACTGTATAAACCGAATTGACCTGAACTCATCCGGTGAACACTTTCATCATAAACCGGACCGCCTCCTAATAGTTCACCGTCAAAGTAACACCAGAATCCCGTTTTTGTATCGTCTAT
The DNA here is from genome assembly GCA_964387045.1 of uncultured Melioribacter sp. Classification (GTDB taxonomy): domain Bacteria; phylum Bacteroidota; class Ignavibacteria; order Ignavibacteriales; family Melioribacteraceae; genus SURF-28. Next base: position 7,702 of record CAYLVF010000041.1, read on the forward strand.
TGTTCGTACTTCTATTTTCATATGATGCCAACCGTCTTCGGTTGGTATGCCGCCGGGTACATCAGCACCTTTAAAACTATGATCAAAGGTATATTGGAATGTTTGGAAATCTAATTTGTTGTTGAACAGTCGAAGTCTCTGATCACCGTCAAAATCCGCAACTAATTTAATGTATATCTGTTTTGTACTATCGCCGTAAACTACTAATCCCGTATATGCCGAAACAGCTTGATTTACATAACAATATACATCCCCTTCAATTGAATAATTTTGCATATCGACATCCCCGGCAAGTGCTATTGCTGCACCGGTATATGAAATATCGGCATCTTGCAAATAACCGACATAATTACCTCCGCCGGCAAGAGCTTGCGGTGCTTCAGCCATCGGAACTGCTACTACGTTCTCTTCACCGAAACGATATACACCCCAATCAGAACTTGCAGTGCCGGATTCAAAATCCTCTGTGAATGATGTTGATTGTGAAAAAAGTAATTGCGAGGAAACTAGCAGTAGTAATAGTGTTGAAAGACAAGAAAAGGTAAATGATTTTTTCATAGCTCACCTCTATAATTATGTGATCAAATGCCAACTGATTTTATCTTATTTGAAATTCCGGCGATTGAAATAAGCAAGAATACAATCGCAAAATCTCTAAAATCTATAATAACCTCTATTATCTTTTATTCACTTTATATCAGATAAAGAATCGGGCAAAAAAAATTTCTTTGTTGATCACCGCAGCATGATTCAAGGTTAGCGATGAGGTTGTGTTTGCTAAATGATTATAATTATGCTTCATTTCTTGCATTATAAATTCTTACAAAATTGTAACAAAATATTTTTTACAAATTCTTCGATAAAATCTCCTTTCCAGAAATCTAAACGCTGCTTCGATGAAAATAATAAAACCGCCTAATAACAAATTAATCTGTGATGAAAGTAAGTAGAACGCTACATTATCGGAATAACAATGCGATGAACGGTAAAATATTGCGAAGAGCGGTAGACGAATTTATAGCATTGGTCGTTGGTTATTTAAATTTCTTGCGAATTAATGCGGCATATCTTTTACTCATTAAGAAGGGATTTTCAAAACCTTTGATAGTAACTTTATATGAATTAGAGAACCACTCGCTAATATCTGCGATGAAGTCCAAATTTACAATGGTTTCACGGTGAATACGGCAGAAGTGATTAATCGGCAACCGATTTTCCCATTCCTTCATTGTTTTTCTGGTAATTAATTTTGAATTATCATCAGTATGAATAAAAGTATAATCTGCATTTGAAGTAATTGCAACAATAGAATCAATCTTGAGAAATTTGTACTTGCTGTTGAGTAGGAGGAAAATCACATCATCATAATGCAGCCTGCGGAAAACTCCGCTTTCTTCGGTTGATCTTTCAATTAGTTTATCAATAGTCTTTCGCAGTCTTTCAGTACTGACAGGTTTCAGAAGATAATCAAGTGCATTAGCCTCAAATGCTCTTATTGCATATGAATCATAAGCGGTCACGAAAACAACATCAATTTTAATATCGATTTTTTCAAGAAGGTCAAAACCCGATTCGCCTCTGAGCTGGATATCAAGGAAAACTAGATTAGGATCTTCTTTTTCGATGAGCAGTTCGGCGGAAGAAACATTGTTAGCTTCTCCTACAAGCTGAATCTCTTCAAATGAACTTAAAACATTTTTAAGATCAACCCTTGCAAGTTTTTCATCATCAACAATAATTGCTCTAAACTGAGATTCCATCATTAAACTCATCTGTTTTTTTTCGGATTGAGATATTAACTTCGACAGAATCAGTATTTTTTATTACTTGGAAACTGTGCTGCCGGGGTGCATAAATTTTCAGTCTTCTTTTTATGTTATCAATTCCTCTGCCGGTATTATTTTCTTTAATTTTATCAACCCATTTGCCTGTATTAACTACTCTTATGTTCAAATAACCATTCGACATTTTTGCCGAAATTAATATCTTTAATGGTATTGGACTAGTCTGCATTCCGTGTTTAATTGCATTTTCTACAAGTGGATGAACTAGAAAAATTGGAATTGGATAAACTTCTGCAATTTGTTCAACATCAAAATCTACTACTAACTCATCCTCGAACCTTACTTTTTCTATATCAAGATAATTTTTTATTACTTCAATCTCTTTAGAAAGCGGCACTTCATTATTCTCGCTTTCAATTAATGAGTATCGCAAAAACTCGGATATTTTTGTGATGATCTCTTTAGCTTTCTTGTTATCGTCGGAAGTAAGTGCCCGTAAAGAACTTAAGGTGTTAAAAAGAAAATGCGGATTTAACTGATAACGAAGCATTTCAAGTTGAGCATTTCGTGCTAAAGATAATGCTTTATCCGTCATCTCTTTTTGAGTTATCCAACTCATCCAAAACTTAATACCGAAATATAAACCGCTCCAGCCAATAAATACCACGTTATCCCTTGCAATTCCAACAATTATGTCTTCCAACGTTGCTTTGCCAAATGTAATAAAACCAAGGTGCATCGATTCACTAAACACTACACCGGATATATGCCAGACAGAAGCACAAACTAAAGAGGATATTAAAATTATTATCAGGAGCGAGAAAAAAGAAGATCTTAAGTAATCAATTTTTTTTAAACGATAACGAAGGAAGATTGATATCGAAAAACCCATCAGCAAGATAACAGAACGTATAAGTAGATTGTAAATAGAAAATTCCTTGAGTGGACTAAACACGAATATGTGTTGAAGATAAAATACTGCCCAACCCGAAATTTGGAAAAACCAAAATGCTTTTTCTTTATTATTCGACAATTCTTGTAGTAAAGTCATTTGCTAATAAATTTTTATCACAATTATGAACATAAGTAAAGAAAACATTTGTTCGCAAATTTGAAATGAATCTCTTGTTAGAATTAAGCAGTTTATGTGGTTATTAATTTATTCTTTAATCTGTAAAAAGCATTTGAAATGCGATAAGTGGTTTATAATTGCGATAAGAGGATTTGTTTCGACTAATATTTGAAGAGGGTCCCGGAATAAAAACTAGATTGCATGCAAGACCGGCAGAGGATTTATTATATAGAATTCACCCAACCGATTCTAGATAAGTTCTTTTCGATTGGGTGATGATAATTATTCACGAAAGAGAAAAACTACCTTCCCATCGCATCTAGTTTATCTTTTTTGGCAAGAAGTTCTTCTTTGCTTTCAACGTGATTCGGATCCGGCAGACAGCAATCAACCGGACAAACAGCAGCACATTGAGGTTCATCATGAAATCCTACACATTCTGTACATTTATCAGGTACTATGTAGAAAAACTCTTCGGAAAAGAAACCAGCAGCACCTGAGGGTGCAGCATCATCCGCGCCATAATGTTTACCTTCCAATTCCCACTCTGCTCCGCCTTCATAAATAGCTGTATTCGGGCATTCCGGTTCGCATGCGCCGCAATTAATACACTCGTCAGTTATGTAGATTGCCATAATTAATCTCCTTTCAGTAAGTTTTGAATTTTTTCCACCTTAGGGAATTCCGCTATCTCAATTTCAACATTTTCATCCAAAAAGTAAAACTCTAGTTTAGAGATTATTTTCTCAATTTTTTGGATTAAAAATCTAAGTTCTACTCCTTTGTAATGTGGGGCATAATTTTTCAGTTTTGCAGTTCCTTTAGAGAATTGGCTGTAAGCACCTCGAAAATTTTCATTTAATAAATGATATCCGCCGACTGAAATTTGTACCATACCTTGAAAAAACAGTCTGTCTTTTTTATCTGCATGAATCCACAAATTTTCAAAGAAATCATGTGCAGCAAAAAAATCTTGGTCATTGAAGAGATTTACCCCTTCTTCAATCTCTTTATACATTAGTAAAAATATAGAAAAATCGTTTTAATAAAAAGACAAAAAATTCTGAATTACCATCCACCGCTTGCACCACCGCCACCGAATGAACCACCGCCGCCGCTAAAGCCACCAAAACTTCCACCGCTAAAACCTCCGCTGCTGCTTCGTCCTTTTCCGCCGGTCATTCCGCCGAGTAAAATTAATCCTGCTAATCCGCCGCCTCTACCGCCCCTCATACTCGATAATATTGAAATAGCAATGAA
>CAYLVF010000042.1:0-11726 GCA_964387045.1 uncultured Melioribacter sp.
ATAATTCATTCGGTGAATTGGGATCGAGAGCCCATTTCATTCTTTCAATTCCTTCGGTTATATCTTTTACCGAACCGCAATAACTTAAGCGCAAATGTCCTTCCATTCCGAACTCAACTCCCGGTACTGTAAGTACTTGAACTTTGTCTATCAACATTGCCGAAAGTTTATGCGAACTTTTTTCATAATTTGAAAAATCTGCAAGACAATAAAATGTTCCGTCGGGAACAGTAACATGAACTCCGTTAAATGATTTTAATCTTGCCATCATTATGTTACGGTTATTTTCTAAAGTAACGCGTAAATTTTCAATACCGGATTGAATTCCGTTCAAGGCACCAACTGCAGCTTTCTGTAAAAGTACCGACGGACCTGAAGTTTGATGACCTTGAATATTTGTCATTACCTCAATTAATTTCCTGTTGGCAACCGCCCAGCCTATTCTGAATCCCGTCATTGCATAAGCTTTCGATACACCGTTAATTAAGATCATATTCGATTCTTCGAGAGGTTTCTTTGAATACTTTAGCGGATTAATTTGTTTTCTTCCGTCAAAAATTAATTTATGATATATGTCATCCATTATTAAATAGATATCTCTCTTTTCGCATAGTTCAACAACGGCTGCAATAAATTCTTCAGAATACATTGCACCGGAAGGATTATTAGGGCTGTTTATTATTATTGCTTTTGTATATGAACCGATACGTTGTTCAATGTCTTCAATGCGTGGATAAAAAGTTCCGTCTTCCGGAACAACAGGAACAGGAATTCCTCCGCATAGTTTTACCATATCAGGATAACTAACCCAATAAGGAGAAGGAAAAATTACTTCTTCCTGCGGATTGACGATAGCTTGAAGCGCAACCATAATTGCTTGTTTTGCGCCACCGGAAGCCATTACATTTTCCGGCGCAACCATTCTACCATAATTTTCTTCAGTGTAACGAATAATTGCTTTTTTAAGGTCGGGTATTCCGTCTGCCGGTGCATAACGAATTTCGCCTGAATTTAAGTGTGCCGCAGCTGCAACTATTGCATCCAACGGAGCTTTACTTTTGGGTTCGCCGCCACCTAAATGAATTACAGGGTCTCCTTTTTGTCTCAAAATTGCTGCTTTTTCATTTAATGCAAGGGTGGGGGATGCTTTGATGGATCTACCAATTTGACTGATACTCATGAAAATTTCCTCAATTTGAATGATTTTTTTGGACAATTAAAACAGTATCTCAATATCCAAAAATAGAGGTACTTTTATAGATTAGCAAGGAAAAGCAGAGGTTATAATTCATGAATCAGTAATCTTTTGATGGATTGGGAATGATATTCTTCACAGAACTATGAAACGCTGCTTGTTGATTGATTCCAATAAGAATGTATACGTGAGACAAAGTTTTCCGGAGATTCCGAATAAATATACTGTGCAACAAGTTTTGCTTCTGTCTGCAATCTTAATCTTTCCTGCCCGATTAGATTTAGTAACTTTGTCTGTTTTTCTTTATCGGTTAAAAATGCAGATTCACTGATAAGTAAACTTCTTAACTCTACTAAATCATGTTCTAATCCAAGTAAATCCGAAAGAGTTGATAATTTTTCCGAAAGAGGCTGCATATATTCATGCCACGCATCAGCCAAAATTCTTACATGATACCAAAGATATTTTACACTTTTACGCCAGCGATGATAGTTTTCAGAAGATGAAGATTTAACTGCTTCATTCATAGCTTTAAAACCTTGTTCATATACTGATTGTAGCCCGGGAACAATTTGATCAAATTCTTTTCTATCAAGCTGCCAGTTTGCAATTTTAGTTTTGTGTAAATCAAGGATGTTTATAATTGCTTCAATCAGATTATTGTTATTCTTGAATTGAGATCTAATTCTTCTTGCCCGAAGACTTAGTTTTTTTCTAAGTGTTTTGTAGTCTTCTTTGTTAATCTGATCCGGGAAATGCTTATAAATTAAATCGAGAGTTTCAACCATAACTGCGGCATCTCTAATACCGGAGAGAATTCTGCCGGTATCTCTGAATAAAATATTTTCATTTCTGTAATTCTGTTTAGTAAGTGCGAACCGAATTAACCTTAGAAGAGCACGCATTTTCTTAAAATTTTTGCGGGTCTCATGAATTGAATCATCAAAAGAATGATTAACATTTTTCAAACGGGATATAGAATCATCAAGTAATTCGATTCCAACCCGTTTAACCGCTTCATTAATCTCTTCGTTAATTAATATTTTGTAATTCATGTAATTCTTTTAAAAGTTGAACAAATACTATAATATTCATATTATAACTTATCAATAAAAACAGCTTCTAACCAACGAAATTAGATTTTCATATATTAGATATACGGTTGAACAATTTTAATAAAATACTTCCTTTTTCTTGAGTAAATTAGTATGAAGATTTTTACACAAAATAGGAATTATCTTGCCTGAACCAAATGTAACCTACATAAAATATCTAATCAATCTTTCTCAAAAGGGGAGAAAAAATTCGTTCTTAGAACTTTGTGAGCTGAACTTAAACAAGGTATATGCAATCTGCGGCTTGTGTTTAGGTGATGCTAAAATTGCAGAAGAAGTAGCTAAAGATGTTTTTCTTTCAGCATGGCGAAATCTAAAATTTGTAAGAGAAGATACATCAGTCAGTTCATGGCTGCGCGGTATTGCAGTATTTGAAATTATGGAAGAATTGAGAACCCGGGAAAGAAGACAAAAAGTTTACCCTAAAGCCAAGAAAAATGATTCAACCGTTTACAACCGGGTTATTACCAATAATCAATTTGAAAGTACTATTCTAGAGTTACCCGAGTTGGAAAGAACCGTTTTTGTTTTGCATGATGTTCAAAGGTATGACTTTGATGAAATAGCCGGATTTTTTGATGACCTCTCAATTGATGAAATAAAGAAAATTATTAGGACTTCCAGAGCCAGCTTATTGGGGATCGATATACAATGACGCGAGATGAAGTCAAAAATTTAGTGCATGATTATTTTGATAATCTTCTTTCACCCGAAGAAAAAAGCAGAATCGAATCTTACCTCGAAGAGTATGAAGATACTGCTAAAGAATATGAACTTCTAAAAAAACTTTTGACAAAAGCCGAATTGCTCCCGGTAGGAATTAAAACACCCGATACTTTACTAGGAAAAATTTCCGATGAACTCCTTTCGAAAAGTTTGGAAAAGATTGAAGAGGATAAACAAAAAAAACTCAGGCAATTAACCGAAAATACCGAAGCCGTTGGAGAGGAAAGAAAAAAAATAAGTGAGTCTTTAGTTTCTAAACGCAAATCGGGTTTTACTTCTTCAAACGAAACTGATGCTGCAAAAGTTAAATCCACCAAACCTTTGATTATACTGGTCGTTTTATTGATGGCGGTAGGAGCGTATTTTTTATATGATTTTTTGAATACCAATCTCCCTTGGCAATTAAAATTAGAGTACGGTAATTATCAAATCGGGACTGCCGGTCAAAAGTCGAGTATTGACATTGAAGAAACACTTACAACATTTGATTCGACAAAGGTTGCGATGATCATTCCGAATGCAGGCAGAGTTGATGTAGGAAGTTTCTCTTCGCTAAAGATTATAAAAGGTAAAGATAGTGATAATATTTTCTCACTTGTTTTAGGCAAGATTTATGGTAATTGTAGAATCGATAACCCTAAACTGAAAATAAAAACAAATCTAGCAGACATAGAAGTAATTGCCGGTCGGTTTACCCTAGAGCTTAATAATTCAGGTGATCTGAATTTGGCAACTGATAATGGAATGTTAAAGGTAACAACACCGGCAAGAGAAATATTACTTGTTAAAGATCATCGGTTAAGAATTTCAGCAAACGGGAATATCGGGATGCCGATTCATTTGAGAACTAATGCACAGCTTGCTGAAATTATTGAACAGTTTAGTTTTGGCGACAGTAAAGTTATTGATCACGGACTAATTCTTCAGTTAGCTACACCTATTGACGGATTAACACTGCTTCACCTGATTATGAAAGCAAAGACAATTGAAGAACGGATCCCGATATTTGAAAAGTTAAGCGAATTCTATCCACTTATTCCTGGTATTACCAATGAGGGTATTCTTAATTTAGATAAAAACATGCTGGATGAATGGCATAGAGATATTGAATGGCAGTTATAGTTAATAGTTAAATCCAATAAAAAAAATTAAAACGTTTATTCAGCCGCTGCGGGTTCTCTTTAATTGAATTACATTTCATTTTTAAGTTCACTTCTAATTTTCTATTTTCGATGCATCAACAAAACAAAATCTAAATGAAAAAATTATTAGTAGGAATTGACGGTGGGGGAAGCAACACAAAACTTGTACTCACCGATTCCGAATTGAATATTCTCGAAGAATCAGTCGGCGGTCCTTCAAATTTTTTGAAGATAGGACATGAAACGGCATCTATAAATGTTTATGAATTAGTAATTCCTTTCATAGACAAATACAAAAAAACGAATTTTTATTTAGTGATTGGAACAGCCGGAGCCGGAAGAAAAAATGATGCCGAAGAATTTGAATTCAACCTAAGGAAATGTTTTAATCTAAACACTAAAATCAAAGTTGTTTCCGATGCAGAGATAACATTAAAGGGTGCTTTTAAAAATGAGGACGGTTCAATTCTGATTGCCGGTACCGGTTCAATTCTTTATTATAAATCCGGAAAGGGTGTAAACAGAGTCGGAGGTTTCGGAAGATTGATCGGTGATGAAGGTTCGGGTTATTCTATCGGCAGCAAAGGGCTAAATATCATTGCAAAAATGTTTGACGGACGTTTAAAGCATTCACAACTATTAAATAATATTACGGATAAATTTGGTATCGATTCACAAGATAAACTAATCAATACAGTGTATAAAGAAAATTTCGACATAGCTTCGATCGCGGAAATTGTAATTGATACCGCAGAACAAGGCGATATCTATTCGCTTAATATTATCGACAATGAAACGAATGAATTACTTGAACATCTAGTTGCTCTCATTAGAAAAGAGAAATTAGGGAAACTGAATCTTGTGCTTACCGGTGGATTGTTATCAAACAAAAATTTTTTTAAGACAATGCTTCTTAATAAAATTGAAAAGGGTTTCCCCATAATTAATATTGTCAATCCTAAACATCCGCCTGAATATGGTGCGGTATTAATTGCGAAAGAAATTAGTTCGGAGAATAATGAAAACTAACAGAAATCCTTGGAGTTGGGTTCCCTCGTTATATTTTGCCGAAGGGATGCCGTATGTAATTGTTATGACCGTATCGGTTATTATGTACAAGCGATTAGGGTTGTCGAACACCGATATTGCACTTTACACAAGCTGGCTGTATTTACCATGGGTAATTAAACCGTTATGGAGTCCCGTGGTTGATTTATTTAGAACAAAGCGATTCTGGATAATTATAATGCAGTTAATTATCGGCGCTGCTTTAGCAGGCGTTGCATTAACAATTCCAACCGATTCATTTTTGAAGTATACATTAATGTTTTTATGGCTTATGGCATTTAGCTCTGCTACACACGATATAGCAGCCGACGGGTTTTACATGCTTGGATTAACGGAAAATCAGCAGGCATTTTTTGTCGGTATAAGGGCAACTTTTTATAGATTTGCAATGCTAGCAGGACAAGGACTGCTTGTAATTCTTGCCGGTTATTTTGAAAACATCTATACAATTAAAATAGCTTGGTTAATTGTCTTCTTAATTTTAGCGGTTTTATTTGTGCTGTTTTTTCTTTACCATAATTTTATACTTCCACATCCGCCAAGTGACACTTTAAGAAGCACAACTTCTCCTAAAAAATTCATTGAAGATTTCATAAACACATTTGTTCTATTCTTCAAAAAAAAGGGGATACTTGTAATAATTGGTTTCCTATTATTATATAGATTCAGCGAAGCACAGCTTGTTAAAATTGCGGCGCCGTTTTTATTAGATAGCAAAGAAATCGGTGGCTTAGGTCTAAGCACAAGCGAAGTAGGTCTTATATACGGAACAATCGGATTAATTGCTTTAATGGTGGGCGGAATTTCGGGTGGAATTGTCTGCGCAAAAGACGGGTTAAAGAAATGGCTCTGGTGGATGTTGATATCAATTAATTTACCGAATGTTGTATATCTATATATGTCGCTTGTCCAACCCGAATCATTTGTTATTATTAGTTCATTAATTGCGGTTGAACAATTCGGTTACGGATTTGGTTTTACGGCATACATGCTTTATATGATATACATTTCTGATGGAAAGCAGAAAACATCTCATTATGCTATTGCGACAGGATTTATGGCGCTTGGCATGATGATACCCGGGATGTTCAGCGGATGGATACAAGAAATTCTCGGTTACAAATCATTTTTTATGTGGATATTAATTGCAACGATTCCTTCTTTTATCATTGCAAAGTTTGTAAAGATTGACCCAACTTTCGGAATAAAAAAGAAAACTAGTTGATGCGATATACAATTTCTATAATTGTTTTTTTAGTAATATCATTGCTGATTCCTTCCGAAAGAGTTAATCAGTATAGCAAACCTAAATATACGTTCGATAAATTATTTCCCTTACAAGTAAAAGATCTTCTTTGGATTGATTCAGTTTTCAACTCGTTAACATTAAGAGAAAAAGTTGCCCAGCTCATTATTCCATATGCTTACGGTAGAGATACAATTGAAGACTCAAAGCAATATAGACGTCTTAAGCAACTGGTAGAAGAAGAAAAGGTTGGAGGATTCTTATTTCTTCAAGGTACAATAAAAAACCAAACTGCTATTCTTAATCAACTTCAAAAGAAATCCAAAGTGCCTCTGCTAATATCTGCGGATTACGAAAGAGGTTTAGGAATGCGTCTTAACGATGGGGTTGAATTCCCTTATAAAATGGCTTTCGCTGCCGCAGGTAAACCGCGGAACGATTATTTGATGGGAAAAATAGTAGGGCAGGAGGCTAAGGCAATAGGAGTTCATCACAATTATTCTCCTTTGGTTGATGTTGTTCATGATTATCGCAACCCGATTGTCAATGTTCGCTCATATTCTTCCGATCCCGAAATTATTTCGATTCACTCGGAAGCATTCATTAAAGGAATGCATGAAAGCAAAGTAATTACTACCGCAAAACATTTTCCCGGTCATGGTGCCACAGATTTAGATTCTCACAATGAACTTCCTTTAATTGATTTGAGTAAAGATGAGTTATGGGAAGTTGACTTGAAGACTTTTAAATCAGCGGTAAATGCAGGGGTTAAATCTGTTATGATTGGACACCTCGATGTTCCCGAACTAACCGATGTTAACGGTATGCCTGCTACATTTTCTTACAATGTTGTAACAAGACTATTAAAAAATGAAATAGGTTTTGACGGACTTGTAGTGACTGATGCTCTTAATATGCAAGCATTGACAAAAGAGTATTCACAAAAGCAAATTGGTGTTTTATCAATTCAATCCGGTAATGACATTTTGTTATTTCCTTCAAATGAAAAAGAAATGATTGACGGTATTGTTGAAGCAGTTAATACAGGAAGATTGTCGGAAGAACGAATCAATGAATCGGTTAGAAAAATCTTAAAAGTAAAAAAATGGCTTGGGATTGATAAAAATAGATTTGTTGATTGTGAGCAAGCCGAAAGAGAAATAAATAAAAAATCTCATTTCAGATTAGCGCAGGATATTGCCGAGGCTTCGGTTACTTTGGTTAAAGACGAAGCAAAACTAATTCCCATTGATCCGAATAAGTATGGAAAAGTTTACAGCATTACTATTAGCGACAGCAGATTCAAAAGAACAATTGAAGAACCCTTCCCGTTTGAGAAGTCACTTAATGAAAACTTCGGTTATGTAAAAAATTACCGAGTCAATTTCAGTACTAAGAAGAATGAATACAAAAAAATACTTTCGGAAATTCGGCATGCTGATTTAATTATTATTTCCATCTATGCAAATGTACGTTCATCGAGCGGTAGAATAGATTTACATCAAGAGCAGTTTGATTTTCTAAATGATATACTTGACAAAAATAAACCGACTGTTGCAGTTAGTCTTGGCAATCCCTTTATACTTTCCGAGGTTACAAGAATCCCAACATATTTGACTACATACGGCAATGTAGCCTTATCACAAATCGCCGCACTCGATGCAATATTGGGCAACATAAAAATTTCCGGTAAACTTCCGGTATCACTTCCTAATACAGAGTTTATTATTGGAAGCGGAATTAGTAAATCGACAAAAGGTTTATTCTTCCCCAAGAATAGAGTAGATACAAATTACAATTTCAGCAAAGTTGACTCATTGATGAAGTATGCACTTAGAGAAAAAATATTTCCGGGCGCATCAATAATAATTGGTCATAGAAATAGAATAGTATATCATCAAAATTATGGAAAAGGTACTTATGAAAAAGATGGGAAACCGATAGATGATAATTCAATTTTTGATATAGCTTCACTCACTAAAGTAGCCGCAACAACATCGGCAGCAATGCTGCTGTTCGATAAAGGCAAAATCAACTTAGATGATAAAGTGGAAAAATACTTGCCGCGATTCGGAAGCAATGGTAAAGAAACCGTTACCGTGAAAAACTTACTCCTTCATAATTCGGGCTTACCGGCATGGGAACCTTTTTATAAAAAATATACGAACCCCGATGAAGTAATAGCTGCAATAATGAAAATGGAATTGGAATTCTCACCGGGCACAAAATATCTATATAGCGATATTGGAATGATTGTTCTACAAAAAGTGATTGAAAAAATTACCAATAAAGGTATCGATGAATACCTTGAAGAAAATTTATTCAATCAACTGCAAATGAAGAACACTTTTTTCAATCCGTCACCAAAAGTTTGGTATAACTGCGTACCTACTGAAACGGATGATTATTGGAGAATGCAATTGTTAAAAGGTAAAGTTCATGATGAGACCGCATATTTACTCGGCGGAGTTGCAGGGCATGCCGGTTTATTCTCTACTACGGAAGACTTAGCTAAACTCATTTCAACTTATGTGAATGACGGATACTTTGGCAGCAAACAGATTTTTAGTAAAAAAACGATCGATCTTTTTACAAAGAAAAATTCAAATCAAAGTACTCGAGCCTTGGGATGGGATACTAAATCAGCAGAGAAATCATCTGCCGGAAATTTATTTTCCGAAGATTCGTTTGGTCATACAGGGTTTACCGGCACATCAATCTGGGTGGATAGAAATGAAGGATTATTCGTAATTCTTCTTACGAACCGGGTTCATCCAACAAGGTCTAATACGAAAATCATTCAATTTAGACCCTTGCTGCATGATGAAATATATAAAGCGGTAACTGACTGAGTAACTTCCTTTCTTCCGAAGCGTCTAATCATCAAAATTATTGAGGTATTTTGAATAACGAAAAAATTATCGAGGTAAAGGGATTAACTAAAAAATATAAAAACCTTGTTGCTGTTAATAACCTTGACTTGAATGTTTATCGCGGTGATGTATTTGGCTTTCTTGGTCCAAATGGAGCCGGTAAAAGTACGACAATCAGAATGCTTCTTACTTTAATTAAGCCTACATCAGGTTATATTAAAATCTTCGGAAAATCACTTCAAAAAAGTCGAATTGAAATTTTAAAAAAAATTGGTGCTATTGTAGAGAAGCCCGATTTCTATCTCTATCTAACCGCATATAAAAATTTGGAAGTACTTGGTAAAATTTCCGGCGGGGATACTTCAAAAAAAAATATTATGAAAATGCTTGAGCTTGTTGGTCTTGAGAAAAGGTACAACAGCAAAGTAAAAACTTTTTCACATGGTATGAAACAAAGACTTGGTATAGCGCAGGCTTTACTGCATGATCCCGAGTTGATAATTTTAGATGAACCAACAACCGGTTTAGACCCCCAGGGCATGAAAGAGATAAGAGACTTAATTCTTTATTTAAGTAAGGAAAAAAATAAAACCGTTTTTCTTTCATCGCATATTCTGCATGAAGTGGAGATAATAGCCGATAGAATGATTATAATTAATAATGGTGCAACCCAGGTTGAAGGTACTGTTGATGAATTACTCAATCCGGATAAGCTGCGTGTAACATTCGAAGTAAATGATATAACGAAAGCATTTGATATTGTTAAACTGACGCAGTGGAATGAAAATTTTATTATGAAAGAAAAAAATCGATTAGTGTTTGAGCTTCCTAAAAATGAATCAGCAGAGTTGAATAAATATTTTGTTGATAACGGTCTTCAAGTCAGTGCTGTAATTCCAACAAGATCGCTGGAGGATTATTTCTTAAAAATTACCGAGACAAACCAATGATACTAAAATTAATTTCCATAGAACTCGGTAAAATATTTAGAAAGCTGAGAACATATATTGGCTTTATTGCTATTGGGGTGCTTGTCCCGGTGGTTCAAATTTCTTTATACTTTACCGGCGAAGGTTATGTAGATTTTGCGACACGTAATTTGAAGGACTCGTTTTTCTTTGTTGGTAATTTATTGAATGGATATTTAATTGCTTATCTAATATTGCAGTCTTTATTTATTCACATACCGTTCTTAATTGTTTTGGTTGGGAGTGATTTACTCGCCGGAGAAGCTACATCCGGTACTTATAGAATGATTGTAACAAGACCGGTATCAAGAGTTAGTATTTCCATCTCAAAGTTTGTAGCCGGATTCATATATACCAACATTCTGCTTCTATGGTTGTTATTAATAAGTTTATTTGTGAGTATTATAATCTTTGGAACAGGTGAACTAATAGTTCTTCGTGACAAAGTTTATATTTTTGCTTCAAACGATATAATGTGGAGATTTTTCCTCGCATATGGTTTTGCTGTTTTAAGTATGACCACCGTTTTAGCGTTATCATACTTGTTCTCTTCAATGGTTGAAAATGCAATTGGACCTATTGTTGCATCGATGGCGGTAATGATAGTGTTCATTATTATCTCGGCTCTGCCGATTGATATATTAGAACCGGTCAGACCATATCTTTTTACAAACCATATGATTAAATGGAGAGAATTTTTTGGTGATCCTGTAAATTATTCGGAATTAATAAACTCAGGGTTAATACTTTTAGCACATATTATAGGTCTATTTTTAATAACGACATATATCTTTAATCGTAAGGATATTCTTTCA
The DNA here is from genome assembly GCA_964387045.1 of uncultured Melioribacter sp. Classification (GTDB taxonomy): domain Bacteria; phylum Bacteroidota; class Ignavibacteria; order Ignavibacteriales; family Melioribacteraceae; genus SURF-28. The sequence continues at coordinate 11,149 of CAYLVF010000042.1, forward strand.
TGAAAAAATTATTTTTATCAATTATTATAACGTTTTTAACGGTTTCGGCAGGACTCCCGAATCCCGATGAGATATTGGAAAATGTTAAATCAAAAATAAATGGAGTTAACGATTATAGAGTTGAAGCGGTAATAAAAGTAGATGTTAACTTTTTAAGAGTACCGGAAACGCATGCAACTATTTTCTTTAAACAACCTGATAAACTAAAATTAGAATCAGACGGATTTGCTTTGCTGCCCAAAGAAGGATTGAATTTTTCTCCGGTTAATTTATTAAAAGATAATTACACTGCGGTATTTGCAAGGGAAGATATTATTAATGGTAAATCTGTTTACTTAATTAAAATCATTCCTCTTTCCGATTCAAGCGATTTTGTTCTAGCCGACTTATGGATTGACAAAACAGAGTATGTAGTTCATAAAATTGAAACGACAACTAAGAGAAGCGGTACGGTAACAATTGATCTTAGCTATAAAGACCAAATAAAATATGCTCTTCCTTCTGAATTGAAATTATCATTCAAAGTGGAGCAGATGAATCTACCGCCGGGTATGACCGGTGAATATCAGCCGAATCAA
>CAYLVF010000043.1:0-11666 GCA_964387045.1 uncultured Melioribacter sp.
TGAATTTTTTAAAATTTTCGGCAGCGGCATAAAATTCACCTTGTGCATAATAAATACCCCCGAGACCGTTATAGGAAGCTCCGAAATCCGGATTAGCTTTCAAAGCCGAATTATAAGCTTCGATTGCTTCATTATATTTACGAAGATTCTTTAATGCAACCCCTTTCTGATAAAATATCCTGTAATCTTGAGAAGTTTTAAGTGCTTCGGTATAACGAGCAAGCGCGCCTTGATAATCACCTGACTTTAAGAGGCTATTCCCCTCGTTGTAGGCTTTTGCAGCTTCAGCATCCATTTCATTACCCTGCGCTGAAAGAAGTGTTACTAAGAAGAACATCATCCCTACTAGAGATAAGAGTTTTTTCATATTTTAACCCGATTTTTGTTTAAAAGCTTATGAGTTGTGGTGCGGAAGGCGGGACTTGAACCCGCATGCCGAGAACGGCACTACCCCCTCAAGATAGCGTGTCTACCAATTTCACCACTTCCGCAAAAAACAGGAACGAAAATAGTGGAAACCAAAAAGAATTGCAACCATAAGGGGGAACTTCTCTTTTCCAACATAATAATTTTTGAGGACAAGATATCACATAATGTTGTTAAATGGAAAGGTAAAATTTTATCCTATTTTCTTCCTCGCCGTTTTATTAGTGCATCGCGTATTTCTTGTTTAAATTTAGATTCAAAGACAACAAGCTTAGCTACCTGCTCAGTGGTAAGTATATCGGAAATTGAATTTAAGAAATTCTCTCTGTGACGAAGAAGTTTTTCCTCGATTTTCAAAAACTCTTTAACCTTATCTTTATAGTTCATTTGTTCCGATGATTTTTCCTTACCCAAAGCAAGTTCAATCTCATATAGAACTGCTTCCCGTTGTTGAATTAATTCTCTATGTTCGTCTCTAAATTCATTTCTACGACTAAAGAAGCGAATCGCTTCTTCTTCATTAAGATTTAAGACCTCAAGGAGTTTCACCTTTTCTAATTGTTCCATTCTTTCTTTGGGGTTTTTATCGTGTTTTGAGTATGGCTGAGCAAAATTTTGGCTCACGATAATTAAAAGTACGAGTACTATTAATTTTATTTTCATTTTTTCCCTATAATATTTTTTTATTTAATAATTCTTCATAAATAATTCCGATTTCTTCATCGGAAAAATCATTTAGTTCCACAGATATCTCTTGATCAATATAGTCACCATTTCTTAAATCAAAACCATTCTCGATATTTATCTGCTGATTAAGATATAAATCGAAAATGTCGCCGGTATGTCTATCATCATAGTAAGCGTAATCATAAATGTAACTGCCTTCAAAATAGTCATTAAGATAAGTTGTCTCTAAATCAGAAAGAATTGATGACAGGTCGTCAATCGCGGCGTAATTATCCGGAGTGTCCTTATGCATAATCTTTGGGAGCTGCAAAAAGAAAATCAATAGAGCCGCCACACCGAAGGAAATAATAGGAGCAAGTGTTAGAATTCGATTCCTCTCTTTTCTTTCAATTTTATTACGCATCTTCGGCATTAGATTAATAAAATAAGAAGAATCGGTTTCAATTACGTTAGTATCAGTAAACGTGTTCAATTTATTATTGATACTTTCAAAATCATTCTTAAGATTTTGGTCTTTACCAAGACGAATTTCAAATTGCTTTTTTTCATCTTCATCCATAAGATCAGAAAGATATTTTAATATAATTTCATCATTTTTCATCCATCAGCTCCGTTACTTTTTTTAATGCGTGAAAATAATTCGCTTTCAATGCACCGGCACTTTTATTTTTAATTTCAGCAATTTCTTCATAAGATAGACCTTCTAGTTGTCTCATTATAAATACCTCCCGTTGTTTAGCCGGAAGTTTTTGCAAGACTGAATTTAATTTTTCAAGTTTCTCTTTATCCTCTGTGTTTTTTATAATGTCTTCCTTCGAATTGATCTCCATTACATTCGGATCGTCGAGGAATAAAAATTTTTTAAGATTTCTTTTTTTCAAATAGTTCAAAGAACGGGTAGAAGTAATTCTATATATCCACGTAAAGAGTGATGACTGAAAATTAAAAGTATCTAATTTATTATACATAACAAGAAGAACTTCTTGGGTAACCTCATCAGCATCTAGATGGTTCCCGAGCATTTTTCTTGCATGCCAGTAAATTTTTTTCTGATATTCGGTAGCAATTTTATTAAATGCCGATTCATCACCATTTAAAAATTGTTTAACCAATTCAAAATCATTAAGTACCGGCATAATTCCCTGCTGTTTCAAAAATTAGACACAAATGATGTTGTTATGGTTTAAAAGAATCTTATTAAACCAAAGTTAAAATCATCTTGTCCAATTTCCGAAAACAAATTAAAATAACCAATGGAGGAACAAAAAATGAAAAGATCAATTTTTGCTTTATTAGTTCTATTTTCAATCTCTTTACTTTTCTCTACCACTATCAATGCACAAAAAAGAGGTTCAAAAGGCGACATGATGCCCGGAAGATTATTCGAAAAGCTTGATTTAACCGATGATCAAAGAAGTGCAATTGATGATTTGAGGTATGAACACAGAATGAAAGCAATCGAGTTGCAAAGTCAAAAACATCAAAATAATTTAACAATGAATAAGCTGCTGAAAGAAAGTAAAATTGACGAGAAAGAAATCATGAAATTGACCGAGAAAAACAACTCAATCAATAATGAACTTTCTAAAATGAGAACTGAAAAACGTATTAAGATTCATAATCTCTTAACTCCCGAACAAAGAGAGCAATTAGGGGATTTCCACTGTGTCGGCGATGGATTTGGTGGGGGTTATGGTTATAAAAAATTTGACGATAGCCCGCGAAGATCATTTAAGGGTGAAAGACAATTCAGATATAGATGCTTCTAAAAAAATGAGGCTGACCAATAAGTAATTATTCTCGAATGAGTCCTTTGGACAATAAAATCACTTTTGAATATTAGCGTAATTCGCGGCTAATATAAATAAAACATTACTTTGTGGTCAGCCTCACTTCCTTAATTAATTTTTAAGATTTCTACGCGTCTGTTTTTAGCTCTTCCTTCTTCTTTCGAATTATCAGCAATAGGATTGTCTTCACCTTCAACAACAACTACAAATCGATTCCGGTCAAGTCCCTTTTCCATAAAATATCTTAACACAAAGTATGCTCTTTGAATACCCAGACTTTGGTGAATTTGTATTGGTTCAATATTATCAGTATAGCCAACTATTTTCCACCGCGTGTTTTTATCTTCAGCAATAATTCTGTAAAGCCGGTCAAGCTCGACATACTCCATTCTCCCAATTTCTGTTTCACCAAACTTGAAATATACTTTTCCCAGTTCTAGTTTTAGAGCAAGTTCTTCAATAATATTTGATTCAGTTGGAATCATTTCAGTTTCTGCATCAGACTCTTTTTCAACCAAATATTCTTCAACGAGTTCCGACTCTCCAACCTCACCTATTTCTTCATCTGATTCCACTTCTTCATCTGAGGTTATCATTTCAACCGGTAATATTTCATCTTCGGAGATTACATTTTCGGTAGGACTAATTTCTTCTTCAGATTCCAATTCTACGGCAATATCACTTTCTTCGACAACATTACTTTCATCAACAATTTCATCGGCTCCGGCAGTCTGAATTTCGTCGACTATCTCTGTAACTTCCTCTGTTTCCCGAACAACTTCAATTGTTTCATCAATACCGGAAGGGAGCTGTTCCGATGCAATAACCAAATCGTCGTCTCCCCACGCCAAATCGAGCGCATAAAGTAAGCCGAAGTTAAGTGAAAAAACCAAATCCTTACTTTTTCCGCTTGCGCGATCATCAATATTATCATTAGCCGTGACTAACGGGACAATGCTTCCGTAACCGAATAGATTTTCATTAATGCGGTAACGCAATCCAAATTCAATTGAGAGAGCAAAAATGTCTCTATCATATTCTTTATCTGCATTACCTTGCAGCATGTTCCCATCTTTATCTTTTGGATTAAAGCGAAGATACTTGAGCCCAAGGAACATATACGGAGAAATTGAATTTGATAGCTGAACTGAATATATACCACCTAATGCAAGTGCATATAACCTCGTACTGAATGCATCCGGATCATACCGGTCATCAGAACCTGTACTTCTACCGAAGCCGGCAAATCCGCGTAAACCAATTTTGTGGGATTCATTCTCGTAAAAATAATATTCACCAACTCCCCGAAGCATCAATCCAACACCGGGGTTTTTATAATCACTATAAGTGAAAGTAAGACCCAAATCACCGCCGAGTAAAATCTTATCCGAAAATGAATCGATTGTTTTGTTTTGAGCAAAGTGGAAAGTTGTAGTTAGCAGGAAAAGTGTAATTAAGTAAAATATCTTATTCAAATTAATCTCCAAAAGAATTCAGTTACAAAATAAGACAAACGGGTGAATGCTTCAAGCACTTAATCCGGGAAATGAACGATGAGATGTGAAACTATATTAAAGATCCCCTTTTACCGGTCTTAAAACTATTTCCTCCGGAACAAGATTGGAATTAATTGAATAAATATTAAAAATAAATTTTGCAATTTCGGCTGGGGACATCATTCTATCACTATATTTTTCTAACACTTTGTTGGGCCATATAGGAGTTCTTGTAGCACCGGGCAGAATATTAATTATTCTAATATTTTGCTCCCGCAATTCTTCGCGTAATACTTTAGTATAAGCTAGTAAACCGGCTTTTGATGCGGCATAAACACTACTCTTTGTTAATACCTTTTCTGCTGCAACAGACAATATGTTAATGATGGTCCCGCGTTTTTGTTCAATCATTCTCGGAAGCACAGCCTGAATTGCGTAAATGGAACCATTAAGGTTTGTTTTGATAATCTCGTCTATTTCTTCAATTGAATTATCTTTTGCGAATTTAAACGTTGTTGCTCCTGCATTATTTATCAGACAATCTATATTATATTCAGCTTCAATGAGTTTGGCATTTTTATTTACTTGTTTAAAATCAGTCACATCAAGGGGATATAACTCTATGTTTTTTTTGTCCGATGTTATTTCTTTTTTCAAACGATTCAAAGCTTCTTTGTTTCTTGCAGAAGCAGCAATGAGCTTATTATTAGAAGCAAACTCTAAAGCGAGTGCTTTTCCAATACCCGAACTTGCACCTGTAATCCAAATAATAGAATCCGGTTTCGGCATTATTTTCTCGATGATAAATAGATTTTAATTTTTAGTGACAATTAGATTTTTTTTGTATTAATCAAACTCAAGAATTCCGATCTTGTTCTCGCATCCTCTTTGAATAAACCGTGTACTGCACTTGTTGTTGTGATTGAATTTTGTTTTTCAACTCCACGCATCATCATACACATGTGATACCCTTCGGCTACGACAGCTATTCCTTTTGGTTTTAAAATTTCATCTAAGGTGTCTGCTATCTCTTGTGTTAATCTTTCCTGAACTTGAAGTCTGCGGGCAAATACATCGACTAGCCGAGGAAGTTTACTCAGACCGATAATTTTTCCGTCGGGTACATAAGCAATATGAACTTTACCGTAGAATGGTAATAGATGATGTTCGCACATACTGTAGAAATCAATATCTTTTACAATAACCATTTCATCATATTTTTCTTCAAAGATTGCACCGTTAACAATTTTTTTTATATCCTTATGATATCCTTGTGTTAAAAATTGATAAGCTTTGGCAACCCTATGAGGAGTGTGCAGCAAACCTTCTCTTTGAGAGTTTTCACCTAATTCTTCGAGTATAGTTTTAACATTTTTTTCAATTTTTTCTAAGTTCAATTTCATGCTCCTTTGTACTCTGCATAATTATTTTCGGTTTCATATATTTTGACGGAATATAGCTTGCCTGAAGGTATTTTATCAATCAATTCATTCCAAATTGCAACGGCAATATTTTCTGCAGTTGGAATTAAACCTCTCATAAATTCAACATCAAGATTGAGATGCTTGTGATCTATTTTCTTTATCACATGTTCTTGAATAATTTTCTTCAATACTTTGAGGTCAATAACATACCCTGTTTGCGGATCTACTTCTCCGGCAACTACAACTTCAAGTGTGTAATTATGTCCATGTCCGTTTGGATTATTGCATTTCCCAAAGATACGCTCATTTTCTTCGTCGGTAAAATTTGGGTTGTAAAGACGATGAGCTGAGCTAAATGTTTCGCGTCGTGTAACGTAAATCATTATCCTTCCAACTCTTTTAAAACTTCTTCAACATGACCGTTAACTTTTACTTTCGGGAATATTTTCCGGATGATTCCTGTCTCATCAATAATAACTGTTGTTCTTTCAACACCCATATATTTTCTACCGTACATACTTTTTTCTTTCCAAACACCGTAATCATGTAAGACTTTTTTATTTTCATCACTCAATAAAATAAAAGGAAGTTCGTATTTATCAGAAAACTTTTTATGCGAATCAACAGAATCGGGACTTACACCAAGGACAACTGTTTTCAATTTCTTGAAATCAGGATGAGTATCGCGAAAATCACAAGCTTCTTTTGTACAACCGGAAGTCATATCTTTCGGATAAAAATAGAGAACAACTTTTTTCCCTAAAAAATCTTTTAACGATATTTTCTTCCCATTGCTATCGGGTAAAGAAAAAGTTGGTGCTTTATTTCCTTCTTTGATCATGTTTTTTCTCCTCTCAATACCACCAAAACAAAATAACTATAACTATTAGTTCCTTAAACATAATAATAATTTTGTTTGATTATAAAAAAGAAAAGCCGATCTTTTTGCAACACCTTTGTAATCAAATTTACCGGGGGCAAAAACATCAATAACTACATCATAGTTTGCAATAAGCTCTCTGTTGAAATCACTTAGCAGACAAAATTGAATTTTAGTATATTATTCCGAAGTTGATTCTTCAATGTAAAAACGGGGCTTGATCCCCCTCCTGCAATGCCGTCAACTACTCATTTTGTGTAAATCAGATCAGATTTTTCTGCCGAGTTTAACTTTTACTTGAAATTCAATTTCTCCGTCTTGAGTAACTCTTCCCCGTTCTTCAATTACTTCAAACCAGGCAACAGGTTTTGTTTTATTCGATTCCAAAACAACGGCTTTAATCGCTTCTGAAGAACTCACATTCGATAATCCGACTAATTCAACAACTTCAAATTGTGATGCCATTATAACTCCATTTTTTGTTCAAAAGTTCAATTTTGGTAGGAATTGAGTCCGTCAAAATAAAACATTGAGTCCACAATTGAAAGATTTCTCTGAAAAAATAAATCGGACATGCAAATATATTTTGTTTTTTTCCTGAATTAAATATATTTTTATGTAGACTAAATCTAAATAAAGATAACAATGCCAGTAATAAGAGAAGCACATAAGAAATTTAAGGATTATCTGAAAACCGCCAAACACAGAATTACACCTGAGCGATTTGAAGTATTGGATGCAGCATTAAATCATGACGGTCATTTTGGTGCAGATGATTTATATGTTACCATGAAAACAAACAAATCCAATATCTCCCGTGCAACTGTTTATAATACTCTCGAACTGCTTGAACATTGCGGAATTTTAGCACGAAGAAATTTCGGTGATAATATTTCCCGGTTTGAAGCAAGCATCAACAGAAAAAATCACGATCATTTAATTTGTACAAACTGCGGCGATATTAAAGAGTTTTCTTCACCTAAGATCCAGAAAATTGTTGATGAAATTTCTTTAGAACTCGGGTTTGATCCGACCGGTTATTCTTTTAATATTTTTGGGCGGTGCACAGATAAAAATTGTAAGCATAAGCATGACTGATTCTACACTTCAAAATACAAAAAAGGGTAACTCGGTTGTAGTATTGAATTTACCCGATGGTGAGATGAAATCTCAATTTATACGTCTTGGTATTACGGAAGGCTCAACAATAAAGATTTATGAAAGATTACCCGGCGGAACAGTGGTAATCACAAAAAATAGACAAGAGATTGCAGTAGGTTCCGATCTTGCAAAAAAAATAAAAGTTATTGTGGAATAAGGTAATGTATGAAATCCGATAGTGTTCTAAACCTTAGCGGCAAAAATAATGTTCTAAGCGAAGTAGAACTAAAAAAGGTAATTGCACAAAAAGAGAAAGTAGTTCTAGTTGGAAATCCTAACGTTGGTAAATCTCTCTTTTTTAATTATCTAAGCGGGATGTACGTGGATGTATCAAACTTTCCCGGCACTACCGTTTCTATTTCCAGATGTAATTATAAGAATTATGAAGTATTGGATACCCCGGGTATTTACGGAGTTTCTTCATTTAATGAAGAAGAAACCGTAGCGCGTGATGTGATTCTTGATGCTGACAGAGTGTTAAACGTTGTTAATTCGCTCCATCTTGAAAGAGATTTATTCTTAACTCTTCAATTGATCGATATGGGCAAAAAAGTTTCCGTTATGCTGAATTTTTCAGATGAAGTTAAGAAGAGAAATATAAAAATTGATACAAAAAAATTAAGCGAACTTCTTGGCGTTGAGGTTTATGAAACATCGGCAGTAAAAGAAACCGGTTTCGATAAATTAGATGAAGCAATTGAGACTGCCAGACAAGGCAAGCAGGAATTAGATGTTTATTTTATGCTTCAGCAGGTTATGGAGAAAAATGTTTCTCAATCCGAAGCTATGCTTGTCCTGGAAGGGGATTCTTCCACTGCCGAAAAAAATAAAGTTGATAACGGTACACCCGATGAACGAGAAAAAATTTATATAGGAAGACGAAACAGGGTTAATGAAATCGTCGACCAAGTTGAACATGAAGATTCAAAAAAAGGTGAGCTGTTTAATTTACTCGGCAGACTTTCTCTCAATCCCCTAACCGGGATTCCTATATTGGCTGTAGTTCTCGTTATACTTTACTTTTTTATCGGCGATTTGGTTTCTCAAAGAATTGTTGATTTTACGGAAGGCACAGTTGGTAAAGGAATTTTTGAATACCATCTCAAATCATTTGTCTCCGATTATACAGCAGCGGATATCGATGTAAACATTCTAAATGATGATGAAGAAATTGTTGATACTCGAACATTCAGTTTTCCTGATGGCAAATCAGCAAACCAGGAATTAGCTACTCAATTCAATGAGTATTCGTCTCAACCCGGTGCAGAAAGCGATTTTACGTTCTCGCATCCTATTGCTAAACTTTTCTTCGGTGAATTCGGTGTTGTTACAATGACAACCACCTATCTTATCTTCCTTCTGCTTCCGCTGGTTCTTGCGTTTTATTTTGTGATGGCTTTGTTAGAGGACAGCGGTTATCTACCAAGACTTGCAACTATGCTCGATAGAGCATTCACCCGTATCGGCTTAAACGGAAGAGCGGTTATACCGATTATGCTTGGGTTCGGATGCGTTACAATGGCAAACATTACTACAAGAATTTTGGGAAGCAACAGAGAAAAAACAATTGTAACGGCAATACTTCAATTTGCAATTCCTTGTTCGGCACAACTTGCAGTTATAGCAGTTTTATTAAGCGGTGCAGGCGTTGTTCCGTTATTAATTTTTGTTACTGTCATCGGTTCCGTTTTAGTTGCACTTTCAACAATTTTGAACAAAATAATCCCGGGCGAAAGTTCACCCCTGTTAATAGATTTACCGGTTATTCAAATTCCTAAGATGAAAAATGTTTTTAAGAAAACATCATTCAGAACAATTGGTTTTATGAAGGAAGCCGGGTTCTGGTTTTTTGTCGGTGCCTTTGGTGTCGGTGTAATGGAAATAACCGGTCTACTTACAATTTGGCAGGACGTCCTAGCCCCGGTTGTAACAGGATGGCTTCAATTACCTAAAGAAGCTGCAACTGCTTTTGTTATGGGAATGGTAAGAAGAGATTTTGGCGCTGCCGGTCTTTTTGAAATCGATCTTACCGTAATGCAGGTAACTGTCGCAATTATAACAATTACTTTATTTGTTCCATGTATTGCTTCTTTCGTTGTAATGCTTAAAGAACGAGGATTAAAAGAAGGTCTCTCAATTTGGTTCGGTACATGGATAGTTGCTTTTCTTATCGGCGGTTTAGTTTCACAAATATTGATATAATTTTTATAGGAATGCTTAATAGTATATGAATAAGAACAAGTTGCCTAAGTACCCGTTAATTTGGCAGAAGGATGATTTTTTTATAAAGATTTACTGTTCAATTCCCAACATTGCAACCGGCATTGTTATCACTACCGAAAAAGCAAAATTCGTTGTTGATCCCGGAGATGGTATTCTTCGAGATTTGAACAAGGATTACTCCAAAAAAGAAATTCTCGAAATATCCGATATATTTATTAGTCATGGTCATCATGATCATCTCGGCGGACTTTGGTCATTGCTGACTTACCTTTCGGTAATGAAAAGAAAAAAGCCGTTAAATATTTATTATCCGAAAGGCTGTTTGGAAATTCAAAGTATTTATTCAGCTTTTATTTCTGTTTACTCAAAAGAAATTGAATACCCGATTAACTTGATAAGTATTTCCGACCAAAAAGGATTTGCACTCGATTCGGTACAGGTTACTCCTTTTAAAGTTAATCATCGTGAACCAAATGAAGACGGCAAAGCAATAGAAGTTCCTTCTTTAGGTTTTAGATTTGATTATGACGGCAAATCAATTTGTTACGGCGGCGATACTGCTTACACAGAAAATCTTGTTAAGATGGCAAGAGGTACCGATCTTGCAATTATAGAAGCCGGTGCTCTGACTGATGAAGAAGCCGAGCTTCACATGACGATCGAACAAGCTTCAAAAATCGGTGAAACCGCCGAAGAGTATTTTTTAGTTCATGTTCCTGAAAACTAATTTTATTGAATCGTCCGATTAATATTTTTCATCTTATTTTTATATCTTTTCCCACTGTCTTAATTAAATGAGGATCAAATGAAGAAATTATTTTTACTTCTCGTTTTTCTTTCTTTTGCAGTTTTCCCGCAAGATACATCCAACAACCCGGAAATTACAATTGAAGAACTTCGTGATCATATAAAATACCTCGCATCCGATAAATTGGAAGGAAGATTAGCCGGTTCGGAAGGAGGAAAATTAGCCGCCGAATATATAAAAAGTGAATTTGAAAAATACGGCTTACTACCTTTCTACGATGGAAGTTATTTCCAGCCATTTGAATTTATTCAAACAATTGAATTAGGCAAAAATAATTCATTAACAATATCCTATAATGATTCCGAGATCAAACCCGTGATTGAAGAAGAGTTTGTTGTTACGGCTTTTTCCGGGAGCAGTACAGTTAGCGGCATGTTAGCTTTTGCCGGTTACGGGATTTCATCATCCAAACTTGAGTATGATGATTTTGAAGGTCTCGATCTTAATGGCAAAATTGCTTTGATTATGAGATACAACCCTGAACACGATAGCACAATGAGCGAGTTTGATAAATTTTCCTCTTTACGAGTTAAAGCATCTGCAGCAAGAGATAACGGCGCCTTAGGTGTAATATTTTTTAATGGTTTCAAACCTAACTCTGAAGATGATTTTGTTGGTTTCAAGCCTGACCGGGGACCTTTAATGACAGATTTCCCGGTCATTCAAGCAAAACGAATTATTATTGAACTGCTTTTTAAAAGTGAAGGTTATGATCTGAATTCTATTCAAAAAGAGATTGATGATACAAAAAAACCAAAATCATTTTTGTTG
>CAYLVF010000044.1:0-6431 GCA_964387045.1 uncultured Melioribacter sp.
AGTCCTCCTTTACTTTAGAGAACTCAATTTACGGACTTATTTAAACATACGTTCTAGCAACCTTCGAGGAAAAAGAACCTAATCAGCAAACACTTACCTCGAAGGTTTGTCCCGTATTTGTCATGAGTTCTGACAGGTGTGTAAAAAAATGAAAAATTGGTCTCCGTATGTGATTTAAATATAGGGAGTAGTTTTTTTTGCTAATCGAAAATACCGCACTACTTGTCAGGACTCATGGCAAATAACCTGCTTGATTTTTGATTTTCTCATAAAACGCGTAAGATAGTGCTGTATTTCTTGATATCAGCAACCCAATTCTTCATTTAACTATTTCAATTATTTGCAGTATTTTAGTTTACATAAATATGATAATTATTCATTTTCAATAAAGCCGGGTATTATCTTGATTGATAAGAATCTTCTAAAAAAACTAAAATTAATTGTATTTGATGTTGACGGGACACTTGTAAATCAAAATGATCAGATTGGTGAGGAAACGATTAAGTATGTAAAGGCTCTGAGAAATTTCGGGATGAGATTTTCTTTTGCATCGGGAAGACAGCATAGCGCACTAATTCATCATGCCGAAACTCTTGAACTGCAATCACCGATAATTTCATTAGATGGAACTCTTATTAAAAGTCATCCCGAAGGAAAAATAATTGCCGAATCTCCGCTGCCGGGGAAATATGTACGTAAGGCAATTGAACTATCGGATAAGTATTTACTTAAAGTTGCTCTCTGCCATGATGCTGCAATATATTATGATGAGCAAAATTCCGGTGTTCATACTCTGCTAGATAAGTACGGCGCTAAATATCAAGAAGTTGATTCCTACGAAAATTATATCTTGAATACTTTGGAAATAGTTATTGCCGGTGATTACAAAGATTCTATGAAGCATGTAAATAGAAAACTTCAATTCCCGCACAGTTTTGGTTTAATGACTTCATTTTACAAATCACATTCGCACGGCGGCGTTTATTATCTTGAAGTTAGAAAAAGCGGCGGAAGTAAAGGTAAAGGATTGAAAAAACTAACAAAATATTTGAAAGTTAAGATGACTGAAACCGCCGTCATTGGTGATTGGTTTAACGACAGAAGTTTATTCGAAACAAAAGCATTAAAAATTGCTATGGGGAACGCAGTTCCTGAGATTAAAAAATTAGCTGATCATATTCTTTCGCGTACCTTTCATGATGATGGAACTGCCGAGTTTTTGGAAATGGTATTAAGAGCAAAGAGAAATTAATATGATTGAAGAAAAAACTAAAACCAAAATAAGACAAAGTTTACGAATAAGGATACTTATTGTAATCGCTTCTATCATTCTTATCGTTATGATGTTCCCTAAAGGTGAATCACTAGAGTTTGAAGTCTCAATAGGTTCAATTTGGATTCAAGACGATCTTATTGCTTCTTCTACATTTGAGGTTTTGAAAGACCCTGAAGTTTATCGTAGAGAGGTTCAACAAGCTGCAGAGAAGGTTAACCCAATTTTTATATTCGATAAGAATATTGAACCGACTCAATTAGATTCTATTAGGTTATATAGCGCCTATTTAGAGAATTTGTTCGAAAATATATTGAGAGATGATAATCAGCAGTTCAGCAACCCAACTTTTCTTTCCGATGACGGCTTCAGACGTTTGCTTAATTTGAAGAGACAAGAGAATTTAATCACCAGTCAAAATAGGATAAGACTGCAGACTATATTTAGAACTGCCGAACAAATTGTAGAACGTGTTTATAGAAGAGGATTGATTAGCGAATCGCTGAACGAGATAAAAAAAGATACGATTACAATCCGTGACGGAAAATTTGAAAGGGATATACCTAAACGAAATTATCTGGATGACGAGACCGCTAAAAACTTTTTACAATTATTTATCAGAAATAATTTGACGATTACAAATGAATTGGCTCAAGCCGCGGAGGAATATACATATCATTTTCTAAGACCCAATATTGTTTATAGCCAATCTCTATCAGCAGAAGCAGTTGAACGAGCAAAAAATAAAATTTCTCGAAATGTTGGAATTGTTAATGAAAACGAGAGAATAGTAGCAAAGCATGATCGGGTTACTCCAGAAACAAAGTTAAAAATTGATTCCTACAAAATTGCAAAAGGTGAATCTACCGGTTTTTGGGGAAACTTAACTCAAAATATCGGCAAGTTTTTGCACATCGTTATTATCCTGCTTCTGTTCTCTCTATATATTTATCTTTTCAGAAAGAAAATTTATCACGATAATCTAAAGGTTCTTCTGATAGCAATCATTATTCTTCTTATAAGCTCGTTTGCATATATAGTTCAGCAAATTGTCGTTCAAGCACCGATTGAATATCTCATTCTTGTTCCTGTCGGTTCAATGCTGCTTACAATAATTTTCGATTCTCGCGTTGGTTTTTACGGTACCGTTGTTATTGCTTTAATTGCCGGCGGATTACGAGGAAATGATTATGCGTTTGCCGTTATGAATATAGTTGCCGGAGGTTTAGCTGCTTATACTGTTCGTGATATAAAAAATCGTTCACAAATTTTTAGATCATTTTTATACATTCTTATTGGTTATGTTGTATCAATTTTAGCATTTGGATTAGAAAGATTCTCACCGATCGAGCAAATACTTATCCATTCCGGATTTGCTGCTTCCAATGCATTAATTAGCCCGGTAATGACTTATGGGCTGATTATTTTCTTTGAGAGAATATTTAAAATTACAACCGATTTAACATTACTCGAATTAACGGATTTTAATTCACCGTTATTAAAACAACTAGCAACAAAGGCACCGGGTACTTTTACGCATTCGATGACAATTGGCTCCCTTGTTGAAACAGCAGCTATAGAAATAGGTGCTAATCCCATCTTATCACGTGTCGGGGCTTATTACCACGATGTAGGCAAATCTTTTGACCCAGGTTCTTTTGTCGAAAATCAATTAGATGATAGAAATGTTCATGAAAAATTAAATCCGCAAAAAAGTGCTCAGCTCATCATCGATCATGTTAGAAGGGGAATTGAACTTGCGAAAGAGCAAAACCTACCCCAAGATATTATCGATTTTATACCGATGCATCATGGTACGATGTTAGTCTCCTTCTTTTACGATAAAGCAAAAAAGGAATTTGGCGAGGAAAATGTTAAGGAAGAAAATTTTAGATACCCGGGACCGAAACCAAACTCGAAAGAAACAGCATTACTAATGCTGGCAGATGCTTGCGAATCGACAATTAGGTCAATGACTGAATCGGATCCGAAAAAAATTGAGAATGTTATAAATAATTTAGTGAAACAAAGACTTGAAGACGGTCAACTTGATGAAGCTCCTCTTACACTAAGGGATATTAAAAAAATCAAAGAATCATTCGCTTCCATATTGATTGGTCAACACCATAAAAGAATTAGATATCCCAAACAGAATGAAATGGAAGAGAATGTATAATTTATGCGTGAATTCATTGACGAATATTTAACTCTATTATCCCTTGAGAAAAATCTCTCGGAGAATACCGTAAAATCATATAAGTCTGATCTCATCAGCTTTCTTAATTTTTTAGAAGAAGAGAAAATTGTTGATCTTTCTGAAGTCGATCACAAACTTATCGGTCGGTTTATGCAGCTACTCAAAAGCGAAGGACTTTCGGCTAGTTCTGCTTCAAGGTATCTATCTACATTAAGAGGTTTTTTTTCTTATCTCTCTTCCAACTATTATATCAAAAAAGATCCGACCGAGAGGGTAAGTTCAGCAAAAATTGTTCGGAAACTTCCCGCTGTTCTTTCGTTTAATGAAATAGAAATGATTTTGGATAAACCGAATGTTGGTGACAAACTAGGACTTAGAGATAAATCTATATTGGAGTTACTTTATTCTTCGGGTCTGAGAGTTTCGGAGTTGATTGAACTAAAAATTGTTGATTTGTTTCTGCAAGATGATGTAATTAGAGTGATCGGTAAAGGATCAAAACAAAGAATTGTTCCAATCGGTTCTAGTGCGGTTCAATGGTTAAATGAATACATGATCCATTCACGTCCCTTTTTGGAAAAAAAAACAAAAAGTAAAAATTATATTTTTCTTAATACTCGCGGATCAAAACTTTCCAGGATGGGTATTTGGAAAATAGTTGATAGATATACAAAAGAAGCAGGAATCGATAAGGAAGTGCACCCCCATACATTTCGACATTCATTTGCAACACATCTTTTGGAGGGGGGAGCAGATCTTCGCTCGGTTCAAGAAATGCTCGGGCATTCCGATATTTCGACTACTCAAATTTATACGCATATCGATCGCGAATATATTAAGCAAGTTCATAGAGATTTTCACCCAAGAGGATGAGAAATTATTTTTCAATATTATTATTGATCTTTATCATATCAGCATGCTCGGTATTTCATACAAAGAAATCGATTGACAATCAGTACTCTGTTATAACCAATTTTATTTCTGAAGATGAACGTGATATTGCTTTTGAAAAACTTTCTATAAGTATTCCGGATACTTTGATTAAGCTTGATGATAATGGGATTATTATAGGTATGTTTGGAAATTTCAGAGCTGCCTGTGATCGAGGATTTGAATTATTTGCAGATGCTATCATTGATAATTTTGATGTTATATATGAAGATTCCGTTATTGCAAATGATTATTATGATTTATACTTCATAGGTGAAGATTTAGAAAGAGCAGCACTCTATAAAACAGCATTGTTACTCCCTCAACCAAATTTAATTTGGAGTAAATGGGGACACGGTATTCTTGAATTGTACCGTTCGGAAAATAGACAAGAGTTCTTTTTCACAACAGCGCTTCACAAAGGAATAAGAGGAAGTTTTCCTTTGATTATGAATACAAAACTATTTCACTTTAATCGGGATGCTGAACATCCAAAGATTATAAACACATTCGGAAATGTTATGCATGTTGATGGAAATTGGGATGATGATTCAACTTTTATTATGCTTTACTCAACTTTAGACTCAATGCTTACATCCACGATTTATCAACGTCAATTTGATTACAATATTGACGGTGAATTAATAAATTCATCGGAAAGAATTTTTGAACTTGTAAAAGATGGAATACCGGTTCCCAAATTTTCCAATATTAATCCGGTATCAAATGATTTGAGATATAAACTGCTTCCGGTTAAAACCGATACATCGATAGTGTTAAATTTAATTGATGAACTTAACGGAACCAAAAATTTTATCACTGAACTTAAAGGTGAAATAAAAGCAAATGGTTGGAACACAACAAGTGATTATCTCTTCTTAACATCACAGTTTCAAAAAGATTCAACCGAGTTTATTATTGTTAATTTACGCGAGATGAGTCTCACTAGACGTTTTTCCGACCTTGGGGAAATGAATTTCATAATAATAGGTAATTTATTAATCTTTGATACCGGGTTTAAAGAAAACTCTTATATTACATTATATCGTTATAGACGAGATAAAATTTATTCAACAATTAGAATTACCGGCGGATGCGGTATTAATAGTATTCCAAAAACAAATAGAATATTTTAATGCGAACATATTTAAGAATATTAAGTTATGTAAAAAATTATTGGCACCATTTAGCGCTATCGATGATAGCAACTGTTTTATATGCTTTGCTAAACGGCGCATCTGTCTATCTTGCTATTCCTTTGTTGGATACTTTATTCCAAGATTCAACTGCCGGCGGATTATCGGATAAACAAGCTACCGACCCTGTAGCTGCAGAAGTACTCCCGGGATGGTTTTCACAATTTCTTAATGATCTTTCTTCTTCCTTTCAAGATTTTATTTTTAGCGGGTCACATGTAGATTCATTGCTTAGAATTTGCGGACTCCTACTTTTTGCTTTCCTTGGTAAGAATCTATTCGGTTATTTGCAAGCATATTTTCTTGCATATGTTGAGCAGGGTGTAATTAAAGATATGCGTAACCAAGCTTATGAGCATCTTCACAAATTACCGATGAGCTTTTTCAAAAATGAAAAGACAGGTAATCTCATATCCAAAATCACTAATGATGTGAACATAATTCAGTCGAGTGTTTCTGCGGTATTCCTAAATCTTGTTCGAGAACCGTTAACTATTCTCGTCTTTTTAGGAATTGCTATGTCAATCAGTTTTAATCTTACTCTTTTTTCTTTGGTTGTTTTACCCATTTCACTGATAATTATCTCCTGGATCGGATTAAAATTGCGGAAGCAAAGCGGTATTCTGCAAAGCAAGATGGCTGATATTACCAACATACTTCAAGAAACTATCTCAGGCGTAAAAATCGTAAAAGCATTTGGAATGGAAGAATATGAAAACAAGAAGTTTAACAAAGAAACAAAAAGTTTTTTCAAATTAAGTTTGAGAATGGTACGTGTACGTAATGCCGCTGCACCAATAACGGAATTTCTAAGTGTGATTGTCGGTGTAGCTAT
>CAYLVF010000044.1:6441-11455 GCA_964387045.1 uncultured Melioribacter sp.
TGAATTTCTAACTTTTTTATTTGCGATCTTTCAATTAATGCCGCCGGTTAAAGAATTAAGTAGTGTAAATAACAGAATACAAGAATCAAGTGCGGCTGCAGATCGTGTTTTTGAAATACTCGATATCGAACCGAATATAAAGAGTATACCTGATGCGGTAAGTAAAACCGGCTTCAATGAATCCATAGAATTTATTGATGTTAGTTATCGTTATGAAGATTCCGATGAAGAAGTTGTAAAAGATATTAACTTTAAAGTGAACAAAGGAGAGATCATTGCACTTGTCGGTAGCAGTGGTTCGGGTAAAACTACATTGGTTGATTTAATCCCGCGTTTCTACGATCCCATTATTGGTGAGATTAAAATTGATGGAATCGATCTAAGGAAAATAAAATTAGAAGACCTTCGTAAACTGATGGGAATTGTTACACAAGAAACGGTTCTATTTAATGAATCTGTCGTAAGTAACATTGCATATGGTTTGGAGGATTACAATTTAGAAGATGTTATTGAAGCAGCTAAAGCTGCCAACGCTCATGATTTTATTCTTCATCTTCCCAAATCATATAATACAATTATTGGGGAAAGGGGGACGAAGCTCTCGGGAGGTCAGCGGCAGCGAATCTCGATTGCCAGAGCTTTACTTAAGAATCCGCCTATAATGATCTTTGACGAAGCTACTTCTGCATTAGACAATGAATCGGAAATACTTGTACAGGAAGCAATAGATAGATTAATGTATCAACGCACAACTTTTGTTATTGCACACCGGTTAAGCACAATCAGGAATGCTAACAGAATCCTTGTTCTGGATAACGGCAGAATTGTACAAGATGGTAAGCACGAGGATTTAATTAAAGATGATGCCGGTATTTATAAGAAATTATACCAAATGCAATTTAGGTAGAGAAATATTTTATGCATCTATTGAAGTCTCGTTTTAATCAAAAATATATTTTTTTAATTACTGCCGGTTTTTTAGCATCATTTTTAATTTCGCTTGCCTTACTTCAGCTTTTTGCGGCTTTGTTATTTTTTGGATGGTTGTTCGAGAAGAATAAATCAAAGAGTATAGATACACTTATTTATACTGTATTAGCATTTGGAGTTGTAAGGCTAATTTCAATAATTTTTTCCGAGTATTTCGATTCAAGTATTGTAGCTGTTCAAAAAGAATTACTGTTTTATTCTACAATTATTGCATTATCGTTTTATATAAAAACATTTTCCCGGAGAGAACTTATCCGCTTGATTGAAATATTTATACACAGCGGTGCAATTGTTGCAATTATTGGAATAATATTATTTTCATTAGGGAAGGTTCATCGTGCGCAATCATTTGGTTCTGGGTACTCAACCTTTTCAACATATCTTGTTGTTGTATTAATGTTTGTCCTTTCGCTTCATTCACATTTTCAATCACGCAGTAAAACTACTTTATGGATCGCCGAGACAAGTGTCATTATTTCAGGAATAGTTTTGGCGATGGGAAGAGCAGATATTGCAATTGCTCTATCTCTCGGATTAATTATTATTTTCTTCAGAAAAGTTACTGTTGGTAAATTAAGTATCCTTTTATTAGCTGCATTTATTATTACATTTTCTGCACTTCAGTTTAATAACGAAGAATCGCAAAAACGAGTTTCAAATCCAACTACACTTTCAGATAGAGATATTTTATACGAGGGATTTTTTGATTTAGCCTTTGAACATCCCATACTTGGTTACGGACCGAGAACCTTCCACGATATTTTTCCTTACAAAGATAAACTATCCGATAAAAAAGTTGGCAGTTGGCATAACGATTTTATTCAAACATATTTAGAAAGCGGAGTTTTGGCTTTAATTCTCTTGTTGTTATTAATTTTTACTGTATTTGCAAAAGCAAATTGGGTAATATTTAAACCTAAAAAAATGATTGCATTAGAACCGGAAAAGTTTGCCTTAATTTTTGGTTTTACCGCAGTTTTATTATCCGGTTTAACCGGAGTATTTCTATATTCTCCAATAATATCTTTGCTTTTAGCGTTTCTTATTTCTTTATTTTCTTATTTTTTCTATCTTAATGAGGCTTTTTAAGTCAGATCAAATAACGGTTTTTCGATGCTGGTTTGACTTTAGAATTTTTCAAAGTATATTAAGGCGTTAAGTTAATTTTATTTACTACCATCATTAAAGGAGGATACAAATGAAAAAAACATTATTTGCAGTTCTGTTTTTGATTCTTTCATTGGGCTTATTCGCTCAGCAAATTGAAAGCGGAGTTTTTGATGTGAATACTAACACCAAAGGATATTCATTAGACAAAAACAGTGGTGACAGAATCTTCACACTTGAAGTAAGATTCAACAAACCATTTGAAACTATTCCGAATGTTGCGGTTGGTATTAACAAAATGGAATTCGACAAAAATACCAATGCAAGAATTGATGTGCAGGCTACTGCAGTTTCCCGCGACGGATTTGTTCTAAGAATTAAAACTTGGGGTGACACAAGAGCTCTCGTCGTTGGGGGCAGCTGGGTCGCTCATAACTAATTTTTATCGGGCTGATTAAACTTTTTTGAATATTTATTTTACCGCTCACGGTTTTATCAGCCCGTTCATTTGTTACCTTTCTCATCAATAAAGATTATATTTACCAATTAAAACTTCCTCATTCATTCTATGAAAAAAATTCTTGTCCTAACCACATTTAATAATCATTTTATTTTTTTTCGGCGGGTTCAAACAGCGCTTCATCAATTAAATTTTGAGACTCATTTTCTTACCAACAAATATTCAATTCTCAGGGAAGGTCTACGAGATAATCATAAAATTGAAGCGTTAATAATGAAAAATACAGCTCGTGCAGACATCAATGTAAACAACTCGTTTGAAGTTGCTGCAAATTTTATTGATGAAAAATCAGCAACCAAGATTGCAAATTGCGTTTGGAGTAAACTTGAGTCAAGTTTTACAAAAACAAATTATGATTATATTTTTATGTGGGGAGGCGTTCGCTTAATAGAACAAACAACTTCCATTTTTGCTGAACAAAACAAAATTAGAACTCTATTTTTTGAATTGGGAAATTTTCCGAATAAAATTTTTGTTGATCCCAAAGGTACGAATGCGCGTTCTTTACTTGCTGATAATTCAGAAATATTATTATCATTCCCTCGTAATGATGTGAAATTTAATGACTGGAAGAAAAATTATATTCAGGTAAGTTTAAGAAAGCATTCAGTGCCGCAAAGTAGTTCTGCAGAAAAAGTTGAGTACACAAAAAATATCTATGACTTATTCGGATTTACTTTTAAGAATTTCTTAAAAACTGAACCTGTATTAACTAAAGAAAAGCTAACCGGCAAATACCTGCGTAATTTTATTAAATTGAATTACGACGAAATAGATATACAAAGAACGGATTATATATTTTTTCCGATGCAGGTTAACAAAGATGCTCAACTAATCTTGAATAGTAGAGTTGGTAATCTCGAAGCATTACAAATTGCAAGTCATATGGCATCAGAAAAAGGAATGAAATTGCTTGTTAAACCACATCCGGGAGAAGTTGAATTCGGATTTATTAAAAAAGTAAATAGGTTAAAAGAAAAACTTGGGTTTGCATTTGTGGATTATAATACAATCGAGTTAATTGAAAATGCCGAAGAGGTTATAACGATTAATTCTACTGTTGGACTGCAGGCAAAAATAATGGATAAGAAAATTACCTGTCTGGGCAAATCGTTTTATAAAGATTTCGATGAGCAAATGCTTGCTTCGTATATCCAAAGCTATTTAGTTGAAGCCGATTTCTGGAATGATAATCCTATTTCGATTGAAACTGCCGGAAAAATTTTAGAGCGAGCAGAATTAAATTAAAGAATAATCGTGACTAAAGAATACTTCAAAAAAGGTTTGATCTTATATTTTTTCGGTAATCTAAGTTCCAAGATTATCACACTTCTCCTCTTACCACTATTTACTTTTTATCTCACACAAGAAGAGTACGGGCTGTTCGATATTCTAAACACAGTAGTAATGCTGTTCGTACCTATTGTCGGTGTTCAATTATTTGAAGGAATTCTAAGATATTTATTAGATACAAGTGAAAGAGAAAAACAGGAAGAAGTTGTTTCCACATCATTTTATTTCTTAGCTGTTAACTTAATTTTATTGAATGTATTTTTCACTGCAATTACCGGCTATATAGAAATTCCTCATGCAACGTGGTTGATATTATACTTTAATTTATACTTCGTTAATTTTTACTTGCAGAGAATTGCTAGAGGAATTCAATTACAAAAAACATTTGCATTTTCAGGTATACTTAATACAATCACAATTGCGTTGCTCAGCATAATACTGTTGGTGTATTATGATTTCAAAACTGAAGGCTTATTAATTGCCTACTTTGGCGGAAGTTTCGTCTCATCGATATTTCTAGTAATTAAAACAAAAGTTTACTCATATATTTATTTTAAGTCGATTAATAAAAAACTACTTGTACAGTTATTAGTTTACTCTTACCCACTTTTATTTGATGCAATGCTATGGTGGATAATGAATTTATCAGACCGGCTGATACTTGGTTATATTCAAAGTCCGGCTGAAGTGGGAATCTATAGTGTTGCGAATAAATTTGCTGCATTACTAACATTCATTAATCATATATTTTATTTGGTTTGGCAGGAATTCGCAATTATTCAATCGAAACAAAAGGGAAGTGAAGCAGAATTTAAGAGAATATTTTCCGAGTACCTTAAAGTTCAATTTAGTGGTGTAATTTTATTAATGCCTGTTTCGAGGATTGTCATTGAGCTGTTTATTGATGATAAATTTATTTCGTCTTATTTATTTGTCCCTCCGTTATTAATTGGTGCAATGTTTTCTGCTTTCGCAGCTTTTTACGGATTGTTTTATCAAATTGAGAAAAATACATTAGGTGCACTTTTTACATCATTGGTTTCCGGAGTTATTAATGTTGCCTTTAATTTTTTGTTAATTCCTATTTACGGAATTTGGGGCGCT
>CAYLVF010000045.1:0-968 GCA_964387045.1 uncultured Melioribacter sp.
AAGATTTTTGAGTAATCATTATGTTCTTTCGGCAAATATAAAAGAGCTTCGGTAATAGCCCATATAACCCAACCATTTGCTCTCCCCCAGTGCGCAACCGAAGTGGTTTGATCATTACTAAACCATCCATGATAATACAATTGGGTTTGCTTGTTGAATAACTTTTCATAAAATAATAAAATCTGTTTAGCCGCATCATCGAAATAATTACTTTCTCCGGTAAGTTTTGCATATCTTATTAAAAATGGGACACTCATAAAAAGGTCATCCGCCCAAACAGTCATCACGGTTGGCTCGGGTCTGCAGAATGTTCCGTCCTCAAGTCTAACTTGTTTGTTGTTAACATAGTCGGCAATAATATCAATTAGAAATTTGGTTTCATTTAATTTATCTCTGCCGTACAATTCAATGAAGGGAAGGGCAGGTGCTCCGGTATCATCAAGCATAACTCTTCTAAACAGCCGGTGATTAAATCCGTTTAGTTCATTCAAGTTTTCGAACTGATATTTGAAATAATCAAAAGTATTAAGTGTCAGCTCACAAAACTTTTTAACGTGATCGATATATTTTTCATTTTTTATCAAATCGTATAAAGAAAGCATTCCCAATAACATTTGTCCGTTCGCATAATGCCATTCAAAATATGAATGCTTATTAAACGTATAATCTTTTTTTATCACATTGTTTTGTATTATGTTATTAGGCGGGAGATACCATGAATAAATATCACCTCCAAAACTAAAGGATGCAATATTTGTGCCTTTTCCTAATATAATTTCATCTGCTTTTTCTGATCCATCAATCGGGCCAATAAACATCCAATTACTATAAACTTTTTCATCATTGAAAAATGGCTTAAGAGTAAAACTTACATTTTGATCAAGCATATTATTTTCTTGTAAGAAGGCTAAGATAATCTTAGTCATATTATCCGCAGCAGTTTTTATCAAAATGCTATTAGTCCCCTG
>CAYLVF010000045.1:978-11411 GCA_964387045.1 uncultured Melioribacter sp.
TCAACTTTTATTGAAAAACTTTTGCGGAAGGAATACATATCATAAGCTAAAACTTGGAAGTGATTATCCGGTTCATCAACATCAATAACTTTTTCACCGTTAACAAATATTTCAACGCTAGAATTAGAACTCACATTCAATTGATATTCTTTGCCTGATTTTGCATCTAAAAAACTTTGACATAAGAAAATTTTTCGATCATCAGTTGCAATTCTATCGAAATCTAATATTTGCAAATAACTATTAGCTGTTTGAATTTTATTCTCAAACTCAAATGAAGTTTCACTTATAATCTTATCTGCAACTTTGGTCACATCATCAATTATTGTTTGTGAATTAATGCATTGAGAAAATGCATTCAAAATGAGGAAGAAAAAAAAAGCTGCTTTTTTCATTTTAGTCATATCAAGTTGATAAGAATTTAAGAATTCTCTTGTGTTGTTAAAAATAAGCCGGTTAGGATTTTCACCCAACCGGCTAATCACATATTACAGATACCCAAACAAAGGGGCTTATTTCAGAAGCATCATCTTCTTTGATGCAGAAAACTTGTCTGTAGTTAATCTATAGATATAAATACCGCTTGAAACTTTAACACCTGTATCCGATGTTCCATCCCATTGCAATGAATACGAACCGGCAGCTTGTGTAGTGTTAACTAATGTTTTTACAAGCTGTCCTAATGAATTATAGATTTTCAAATTCACATTTGATAACTCCGGCACCGAATATTTAATAACAGTTGAAGGGTTGAAGGGATTAGGATAGTTGTTTTCCAAGGCAAAATTAACCGGAACTTCATCCAAGTTTTCATCAACACCTACAACCATACCGAACCATTTTAGCGAACCAAGTGGTTGACCGTTCGTAGAATAAGTATATGATGCGGTAGAAGTTGGATACGCAAAGTTAAATGGCAACTGAACACCACCGTAATCGGGACCACCGCCGCCTCTATCAAATTCTGGTCGTGGAGTAATTGTAAAATCCCAATTAGCAACAACAAGGTCTACAGGTAAAGCAGGTTGATCTGTAAAGGTAATTGCTTCATTTAATAAATTATCCTTAATGCCGATAGCATTAATAAGTGAATCACTTACTGCGTTAAATATTGGAGAAGCAAGTATAGAATCCGGCTGGGCATTGATTAGCTCCGGTGCAGTAAAAAAATTGTTATTTAATATTGTAAGTTTCTGCTCAACACCTTCGTTAACGAGATCTTCACGAAGAGGGAGTACATCGAAACTTGACCAAGCGGATGTCGATCTTCTTCCAAAAAATGATGTGTTGACAAACATATTGTTCTTGAATTCAAGCTCAATGATCTCGCCAAAAGAAATACCCATTTGACCAACATTAATAACAGTATTATGATTTACGCGCGCATAGTTTATTTTACCGCCACCGTCTCTTAGTATTCTGCTTGTAAAATTATAGAAGGTACTGTTTTCAAAAACCACTATATCAATATCATTTCCTCTATCGTCAATTCCTCTGCCATTGTCAGGACTTGCCATAGAGCCCGAATTGCTTACAACTGAATTAAGTACATAGACGCTATTATTTTTGTTATCCAATCTAAATATTGATTGCCCTGTATAATCTAAATGACAATCCTCTGCAATTATTTTGATATCGTCTGCACTTAAACGAAACATAACTGTATGAGTTTGTCCAAGTTCATCCATAGCAGTTACATATGCTCCTTTAATATGGAAATCTCCACGTGGTCGAAAAGGCGGAGATGACACGCCACCTTCTCCTACACCGGGCTGAATAATTGGTTTGGTGCCGCCACCTTCAGCAGTCCAAATTTTTAATGGGAAGCCAGTATTCGAAATTGTTCCGGTCAATAAATAAAAACCATATCTTTCAAGAACGTAAACTGTATTTTCCGGATCAATTCTCTCTCCGGTTGCAGTAGTATCACCTGCAATTACTTCGTTAAGTGTTCCCACTCCGGAAGGCACTTCAATAAAACGAGATTGAGCAAGAATAAAACTTGTACCCCCTAAAATGATTAGCAAAGTGCTAAAAAGTAAAAATTTGTTGAAATTCATACACGTACCTCATGGTTTGATTTGTAATTATAGTTAATTAGCTAAATTAGAATTTATATTTTATACCAAAATCTGCCGTCCACCCAAAATATTCCTGGCGTGTAGAGAACCTTTCAATTCCCAGAAATGATTGTTCTGGTTGATTTATAATGTTATTAAAATTGGCTATTAGGTGGAGATTATTAAATAACTCGTATTGAGCACTTATATCCCATCTTACATATTCATCTGTAAAAGCATCCAATTCACTTCTAGATCCTACGGTTTGTAAAGCATTGCCCTGATAAACCATTGAGATTCTTCCCGAGAAACCTCCCTTTTCATATCCGAGCGAAAGATTAGCAATGAAATCAGATTGCCCCGGCATCCTGCCAGCTCTACTTGAATCAATTATTTGTGCCTGAAATGGAGGAACCGGACTTCGAGGACCAACAACCAGTAACGGATAAAATGTTTCCGATTTGATCCAAGAGAAATTTGCATTTAAGACTATTCCATCAAAGGGATTTGGTAGAAATCTTAAATTTGTTTGAAGATCAACTTCAAAACCGTAAACTTCTGTTTTTTCTTCCGAGTTTACAGGCATTATAAGTTGATATCCTCTTGTTGCGCCAGCCTCAGTTATCCTGCTAGTACGTAAATAATCAATATTTTCTAAAGTTTTATAATATCCGCCAAGAGTTAACAACCCGAGATTGCTATAGAAAGATAGAAATAAATCATAGTTCCAAACTGTAGTATGTTTTAGGTTCGGGTCGCCTCTTTCAACAGTATTTTCCAAATGTTCAATTCTCTCCCAAGGAACAAGGTTAAAATAATCGGGTCTGGAAAGAGATTTTGTCACTGCCACTCTTGCATCAAACCAAGGAGTGAATTTGTATCGAATGTGAACCATCGGAAGAAATTCGGTGTAAGTTCTTGATCCTGTAGTATCTACTGCTGCAACAAATTTTGTTAATCCATTTTCATCTAAGTAAACATCACCCCAAATAGATTTATAATCGTTGACAGTACTTTCTACTCTAAATCCCGGCAAGATTAAAAGGTTGGGTCCAATATTTATTTCAGTCATTAAATATCCTGCGTAAATTGTTTCTGAGGCTTTATAGTCCTCCAAATCCATAAAACCGCTATTCACATAATAGTCCCTCCAATCTTCCAGGAATTTGTCTAACTTATCTTTATCTAATCCAATCGGAAACTCATAAGAACCATTTAAGAAATTTCTCGCATCATAATTAGGCAACCAAAAGTTGCTCAATTTTATTTTTCCTTCTCTAGTTGTTTCAAAAAGATCTGGGTGAGCAGCCCCAATTTCATTAATTGTAAATGCCAGTGTCATGTACTGAGACTTATCTCTATCGCGACTTTTTTCTCTGAATTTTCCACCGAGTTTAAGATTTCCCGAAAGATTATCTGCAAACCTATAAGGAAAAGTTAAGTCTACTTGTCCGGTGATATCATTGTCCTTTGTTACCTCCGATTCAAGAAAATCTTGTTTGAAAAAAGTTTCATCAAGATTATTTCTTGCTCCAAGTGGTATCAATTCGGGGCCCTTATCATCAATAAGGTCATTAGTAAAAGCAGCTAGCTCTTGAAACTGTGAATCATGAGAGCGGGGCATATCCCTTTTTGTGTGAGAATAAGAAGTACGCCAATCTATCTTTACAAAGTCAAAATTGTGTTCACCTCGTAAAGTGTTGGTAAACAAGTCTGTATTAATTTGTCTATTACGCAGCCAGTACTCAACAAAAGAAGCGCCAACGCGGTATCGTTTTCTCTGTCTCTGCTCATCTCTATCGGTTCTGCCATACAAACTACTTAAGACTATACTGCCATTCGGTAAATCATAATCTAGCGATAAACTGGCTCCATAACGATCCCTAATTTCTGTTCTATCACCAAGGTTTAGATTCTCAACTGAAATTACTGCCCTTTCTTCACCCTCTCTTTTTTCCCTAGTGAAAGAATAACTTGCATCAAGAATATCTGAACTTCTGTTAGCCCTTTGTAAATTACCGGTTACCAAAACACCAAGTTTATCATCAAAAAATCTGTTGCTTGCACTTACATTGCCTCTATAATTTCCATAATCGGCATCATGATTATTGTAGCCCCCCATAGATGAAACAGTTCCGTTAAACCCTTTAGGTGCTTTTTTAATTACAAAGTTTACAGTGCCGCCAACGGCATCTGCATCACGATCCGGAGTAAGAGCCTTATAAACTTCAATCCCTTCGAGCATGTCAGAAGAGATCATCGAGAGGTCTACCGATCTGTTTTGTGCATCTGTTGCCGGAAGACGTTCCCCGTTAACAGTAATAGAATTAAATTTTGGAGCAAGTCCTCTAACAATTACTTTAGTTCCTTCACCAGCATCTCTTTCAATAGAAATACCCGGCAACCTACCAACCGATTCGGCTGCGTTTTGATCTGGCAGTTCTTGAATTCTATCTTTGGAGACAACATTAACAATTGTATTGGAGGATAACTGTTGATTAATGGCGGCAGCCTGCCCTAAAGCTTGTGCGGTAATGAGCACCTCATCTCCCTCAATCAAATCATACGTGAGAGTAACATCAACTTCTACTGTCCTTCCGGAAACAATAGATATTCTCTCGGTTTTGGGTTGGTAACCAATATAGCTGATCTTCAAATTATACTGACCGGGAGGTATTCTTCTTATAGTATACCTGCCTTCATTATCTGTGGCAGACCCCAGTGAAGTCCCCTCAATAAAAACATTAGCTCCGAAAAGCGGTTCTCCCGTCAATGCATCAGTAATTACCCCTTTTACGGATCCCGATGCATGAATACCGAATAATGCTCCACAGAATAATATTAATAGAATTAACTTGAAAATTTGTTTTTTAGGTTTCATATCATCCTCTAATAATTTTTCATTCACATGTATTTTAGGATTGTTAAAAACATTACTTTATTGATAACTTAAACCTTTACTTAGCTTTTGAAAATTTTTTAATTACCTGCTGCTATATTATGAGCACCTGATTCGGTAAATAGACTTTTATTCTTGGCAACACAAGTTTCTCTTAATATTAAGGATGTTTCTATCAGTTCATTTTTTGTTTCAAAATCCTCGCTTAATCTTATATTATCGAGTAGTAACTCCATAGATTTCTCAGCAATTGTATGCGTCGGTTGATCGATACAACTAAGTGCCGGAGAAAGCAAACTCTGCATTTTTGCATTACCAAAACATAATAAATCTATGGTGTCAGGTATTTTCAGACCAACCTCGTGAACAGCTTGATAAACGCCAAGCGCAACGGGATATGTTACGGTAAAAATTAAATCCGGCAAATTATTTGCTTTATATAATTTCATGAAAGCTTCATAACCATACTTTTCGCCGAAACCACCTTCAATAAGCCAATCCGGGTTTACTTCAATACCATGTTTGTTCATTGCATCGATAAATCCTTTACTTCTGCCATAACCGATATTAATTTTTGTATAACCGGCAAAGTGTCCTATGCGTGTATAACCAATATTGATAGCATGTTCAATAGCTTTATAAGCACCGGTATAATCATCCACTGCAACAGTATTAACTCCTTCAATTTCCGGTACTCGATCCATGAAAACTAAAGGGACTCCTCTTCGTTTAACGGTTTCAAATATTTCGTAATCTTTAGTCTCTTGCGAAATTGAAATGATAATTCCATCAACTTTCATTGAGAGTAATGTTTGAACATGTTTTTTTTCCCGCTCCGCATTCTCTTGTGAAACCATCAAAATAATTTCGTAATTATTTTCAAATGCAACGTCGTAAATTTTTTCTATTATTGAACCGAAGAAAAAGTGAGCTATTTTAGGAACAATAACTCCTATTGTGTTTGTATTTCTAGCCGATAAATTTCGAGCCATAAAATTGGGGCTGTACCCCATTTCAGCAGAAACTTTTTTAATTAGCTTTGTAGTTTGCTTAGATATATCGGGATGATCGCGGAGAGCTTTGGAAACAGTAACTATCGAGACATTTAATTTTTGTGCAATATCACTTAAGGTAATGGCTTTATCTTTCATCGTATAAACTTTTTAGTGAATAGAAATAGTTAACAATTTAAAGACGGTTTCACCATGCTAATTACATTTTATTTATAGTTACAAAATAACTTCATAAAATTCTCCACAGAAACTATTTAATTCATAAAGTTACTTGTGTTAAATCCCAGTAATAGATTGATATGTTTGTGGGGTTGAGGCGTCATTTTTGATAAATTTAATTTTTTACTTAATCGTTTACTTTATTGCTTACTGAATATCTATAATTTGGAGAATAAAGTCAAGTTATTTCCAACTGCGGTTAAATGATTTACTGAAATGAATTGGAAAATGCCGCAAAATCGAATGGTGTAAAAGCCAGAATCGCCAATAATTGAAATGATGCGTTTCTAAAGACATCTTTTCTCTTCATTACAGTTACCTCTTATTATTCTGATTATCAACGTATGTTTCCGTTTAGTTTTATTTCAGCATTAGTTTTGTTTAGAACACTTTCGTTTACATTCGAAAAATCATTTCCTATAAGTCGTATATTATCTGAAGCTTCTCCTTCGACAATTAAGAAATTTTCAACCGGTGATGCAGCCATTGAATTGAATATTGCTGCATCAATAACATTATTAAACTTAATAATGGATTTTGTACTTTGGTCACATTCGGCTTTTATTAACGACATTCTTAAACCAACTACATTCTCAAAAATAAATGCCGGTCTTAGTTCAGGTTCCTTAAATTTTACTTCTATGTTGTTAAGAGTAATGTTTTCAGCATGCCTAACATAAAATCCGTATGATGGAAGCAATCCCCACTTTGTACTTTCGGGATAATGATCTTCAAGTTCAGTAATTATTTTATCGGCATCTGCTAACGTTCCACCGCCGCCGTATTCGATATAGATGTTTTCTAAAACTACATTTTCAATTTTATGTCCGGGTATCCCTGTTATTGATGAGCCGGTAGATTTGATATTTGTCGCGATAACATTGCTAATCATTACATCTTTGAAAATACCGACTTCGGGGGTAGGAGCATTCTCAGTATGTTTACGGGCTCTATTACCTAAACGAAGATAAATTGGTACTTGCGGACCGTCAATCCTGATATTATTGATAAGTATTCCTTCAATTATTCCGCCGTCAACCGTTGCCAGGGTAATGCCGCTAATGCCTTCATCGAATCCGTAGATCTTTGTTTCGGAAGAAGAGGGCTTTATTACAATATTGGATATTGTAATGTTTCTAAACCCACCGGTTGATTCTGTACCGAATTTAATTGCATTGCAATGACTACTTAATACGCAATTTGTTATTGTTACATTTTCCGTTATATAAGGAGAAGTGCTTTTTAGAGTTAATGCATCATCATCAGTATCGCCGATACAATCCGATATTATTACATTCTTGCAGCCGTCAATATCGATCATATCATTATTTTTGTTAACGTGATTGTAAACTCTGATGCCTCTAATTATTAAATCTTCGCATGCAAGGTACTGCTGCATCCACATTGCGGAATTCTGCAGAGTAACATCCATAATCTTAATGTTCTTACATTGTACAAACCGTATAACGTAAGGACGATTTTTATATCTATCAGGTTTCTTAAGAGTGGTTGCTTGAAACGCCCAACCTTGTCCGTCAATGGTTCCTTCACCTCTAATTGAAATATTTTCTTTTTTCTCCGCATAGAAAATGCTGTACTCAAGAAAAAGGTCATTATATGATTTGAGTTCAGGAATAAATGATATATAGTCGTCAATATTCGTACTTCCTAAAAGAAGAGCACCTTGTTGAAGATAAATATCAACATTATTTTTTAATTCAATTGACCCGGTTAAAAAAGTACCGGCAGGAATTAAAACTGTACCCCCTATTTCCGAACATTTATCAACCGCTTTTTGAATTGCCTCGGTTGAAAGAGTTTTTCCATCTGCAACTGCACCCAAATCCATTATATTAATCACTGTTGTTGGGAATTTTTGTGCATAAATACAAAAAACAGATAACTGTATGATTAACACAGCCGAAAGAAATTTTGTTTTCATATTAATCCATTATTAAGGAACTATTTCAAAATAATTAGCAACCATTTTTTTGTCTATTTATTTACCGTCAAAAGTATTCCGCCAAGAATATGTTTAAGAAAATTTTTATCTTTAAAATATTCTTCTCTATGACCTAAAGCAGAATTCCATGATCTTCCCCCTTCAAATTCTTGGTACCAGGCAACAGGGTAGAAATCGCCGTGAATTCCTCCCTGGTATGTCATACTCGAAGATGTTTCAGTTAAAAACATTCTATTAATGAATTAAAAGAGATTGCTATTATGAAAAGATAAGCTCTCATCTTCCCATCCAACCGCCGTCACATAAGATTGTAGTCCCGTTAATATAGTTTGAAGCTTCCGATGCCAGGAAAACCACAAGACCTTTAAAATCTTCCGGTTCACCCCATCTACCGGCAGGTATTCTTTCAAGAATT
This sequence comes from uncultured Melioribacter sp., assembly GCA_964387045.1. Classification (GTDB taxonomy): domain Bacteria; phylum Bacteroidota; class Ignavibacteria; order Ignavibacteriales; family Melioribacteraceae; genus SURF-28. Next base: position 9,548 of record CAYLVF010000045.1, read on the forward strand.
TGTCTGTTTCTATTCTTATCATCTTGTAATGCTTGAGTATTATCAGTTCGGATATAACCAGGTGCAATAGCGTTTACATTAACACCTTTACCCGCCCATTCGTTTGAAAGAGCCATTGCGATTTGTTTAATTCCACCTTTACTCGCAGAATAACTTGGGACAGTAATTCCTCCTTGATATGATAACAAAGAGGCGGTAAAAATAATTTTCCCTTTTCTTCTATCAACCATTCGCTTTCCAATTTCGCGGGAAAGTATAAACTGTGCATTCAAATTCACTTCAATAACTTTATCCCAATAATCATCCGGATGTTCAACAGCAGGTTTGCGCATAATCGTACCTGCATTATTTACTAAGATATCAATTTCTGTGTGGTCACTTATTACTTTATTAATGAATTGATAAAGCTCGTCGCGATTTGAAAAGTCACATTTATAAGCAAAGAAATTGCGACCTAAGGATTTCACTTCTTTTTCAACATCGCTACCGGTAGTTTCAAGTGAAGCACTTACACCAATTACATCCGCTCCGGCTTCAGCTAATCCAACTGCCATTGCTTTCCCAATTCCGCGTTTACAGCCTGTGACTAATGCGGTTTTACCATCGAGTTTAAATTTATCCAATATCATACTTCACCTTAATTTATTTTACTTTATAGATGACAAATAAAATAACGTAACTACTTCAATTCTGTCATCGGTATTGCGTCCATATCATCAAAATCTTGATTTTCACCACCCATTGCCCAAATGAAGGAATAGTTTTGAGTTCCGCAACCGGCATGCATCGACCAACTTGGCGACAGAGCTGCTTGTTTATCTCTGATAATCATATGCCTTGTTTCAGCCGGCTCACCGAAAATATGTATTACAATTGAGTTCTTATCAATATTGAAATACATATAGACTTCAGATCTTCGCTGGTGAGTATGTGCTGGCATTGTATTCCAAACACTTCCTTCATCTAATTCCGTCAAGCCCATTACCAATTGGCATGTCGGCATAGTACCGGGATGAATGTATTTATAAATAGTTCTTTTGTTTGCCTCTTTATCAGAGCCTAATCTTACCGGTGTAGATTTTGCAAATTTTATTTGTTTAGAAGGATGCTCTGTGTGCGCGGGATAACTGACAAAGTAAAACATTGCCGGATTTTTAACACTGTTACTTTTGAATTCGACATTATGTTTGCCTCGCCCTATATATAATGCGTCTTTATTCTCCATTTTGTATTCTTTACTACCAACTTTAATAGTACCCTTTCCACCAATATTTATTACACCAACTTCTCTCCTTTCGGTAAAATAGTCAGCAGCCATTTCTTTTTTTGAAGCAGTTAATTTCAAAGACTTGCCTGAAGGTACCGCCGAACCAGTTATTGATCTATCAATATCCGAATAAGTCATAGGGATTTTATTTTTTTGAAAAAGATTATCAATCAAAAAAGTTTCTCTTAATTCATCAGTTGTCATGAATTGAAATCCTTCACAATCCGGTGAATATCTAACATCCATTCTATCCTCCTATTCTTTAATTCTTTTTGAACTTTATTGATGTTAAAATTTTTGGGCTGATTTTCAACGGGGTAACTTGCCCTTGCTCGCTAATTATTACTTCTTCTGTTTTTGCTTTATCCGAATCTTCAATAATAATTTTATAAGCACCTAATTTTAATGACCAAGGCTTGGCAATTATTTCTTTGGGCTTATCATCAAAAGAATAAATTTTTATGTGTAGAAACTCCGGTGAAGATTCTTCAACAAGAATTGCCACATCTTTCTCGGCTTTTTCCCATGTAACTGCAAAGTATGGAGAATTACCTGATCCTCCGTCCCCGGTAATCATTGCTTTTAAGTCATCCGTAC
>CAYLVF010000046.1:0-8859 GCA_964387045.1 uncultured Melioribacter sp.
CAAACCTTCTGATCCGTAGTCAGATGCTCTATCCAATTGAGCTACGGGTGCATATTGGAGCATAAAATATATTATAATTAAGCCTGATTTTCAATCTAAAGGCCTAGCAAGCCTTTGCATCTTAAAAAACATATTTAAGAAAATCCCCAAAATGACTGAGATAAATGATGAAAAGAACCAATGAAAATCGACTAATTAGGAAAAACTCGAAATAAAAATTGATGGTATTCTTATAAATACAATTTCTGTTCAGAAATATTTTTATATTTCTATTCACATAAAAACCAGTAGATGAACATCATGGATGAAATCTTAGGCAAGAAAATTGAAAATTACAAAATCATCTCAATACTAGGTAAAGGTGGGATGGGGGTTGTATACAAAGCATACGATACAAAATTAGAACGTTATGTTGCAATCAAAATGCTAAGTTCTCAACTCTTTAGTAAAGAAAGATTTGTTGAGAGATTCAAAAGAGAGGCAAAGAACCAAGCAAAACTTTCGCATCCCAATATTGTTACGGTTTATGGCTTTATTGAGTATCACGGGATACTCGGAATTGTGATGGAGTATATTGATGGTGAGAGCTTAGAAAAATTGATTTACAGACAAAGAAGAGTCCACTTATATGATGCTGTTTATGTGATGAAACAAATACTTGCCGGTATTGGTTATGCACACGCTAAAGGATTTATTCATCGTGATATAAAACCTTCCAACATAATATTTAATGGTGAAGGCGTCGCAAAAATAATGGATTTCGGTATTTCAAAATCTTTGTTAGAAAAAAGTTTTACTAAGACCGGGGCAAAAATCGGTACTATATATTATATGAGTCCCGAACAAATTAGAGGTGATGAATTAACCCATCATACGGATATCTATTCTTTAGGTTGTACGTTTTACGAAATGCTGGTAGGAAAACCACCGTTTGACCACGAGAGTGAATACAACGTAATGGATTCACATCTTAAAGAAACTCCGCCGAAAGTTTCGAAAGCGATTCCCGGTTTACCTGAGCAATTGGATGAACTTATTACTCGATCATTAGCTAAAAACCCGAACGATAGATACGACACATGTGAAGATTTCATTGCTGCAATTAGAGAACTCGATACTTATATCGCAGCGCTTCAAGAAAAATTTACATCGAGAATAAAACCTAATCCTAAAAAAACTAAAGTCTATTCAATAACAGCATTTTCTGTTTTTGTTGTTTTAGCAATTGCGCTCATTCTATTTTCTTATAATCAAGTTGATTCACTTCTGAAAAGCAAAAGTCTTGAACATCTAAAAAAATATTCCGTCGAAAAATTATTCGAAAAGGATACGGATATTGGAATTCAATTCAATCATCTTAAATGGTTAGACACGGGAATTAAAACGAAATTAAATTCGGTTTATTTCGCAAATAATAATTTGGGCGTTGCCGTAGGGGATTCGGGTGCAGTTATTTTCACAGATAATGGCGGAGATGATTGGAGACAGATCCATCTCCAAACTAAAACTACTTTTCACGATTGTTATATTTCCGATAATGGAATAATTGTTATAGTTGGGGATAATTCAACCATTATTCATTCTACGGATCAATTAATCACTTCAACTCAACTAATCGTAAATGGCGATTACTCCTTGTTCGGAGTAACCTTTGTTGACGCGAGAAAGGGTTATATAGTAGGAAGTAAAGGATTATTATTAGTAACATATGACGGCGGCAGAACTTGGGAAAGAGAAGCTGTGAATACTAATGAATTACTATATGATATTACATTTATAAATGTGAGTAATGGATTTATTTGTGGTTGGAATGGGACGATACTCAACACAACCGATGGTGGTTCGAACTGGAATTCGGTAGAAAAATTTACAACGAAGTATTTAAAAAACTTGGACTTTTTTAATGAAAAATTCGGAGTTGCTGTTGGAGGCGGCAACGAGATATTCCTGACAAAAAACGGTGGGAAATCATGGTCGGAGATAATTGTTAAACAAAGAGGCGGAATTCAAAGCGCTAAGTTTGTTACGGAAAAACTTATAATTCTTCCCGGCAATAGGGGCGAACTTATAATCTCCAAAAACACCGGTGATACTTGGTCTTTATTCGACACAAAAACTTTTATGAACTTTACCGACATTGAAAAAACCAGCAACGGCAATATATTTGTATCTGCTGTCAATGGAAGAATATTGAGATTACAATAAAGGCACTGATTTGGATAAATTTATAATAGAAGGTGGATTAAAACTCGAAGGAAAAGTTAAAGCAAGCGGTGCCAAAAATTCTTCTCTTGCTTTAATGCCTGCCTGTTTGTTGAATGATGAAGTTAATATCATTCATAACACTCCAAGGGTTAATGATATATTCACTATGAAAAAGTTATTAACTCACATGGGTGTTGATGTCGAATTTAACGATTATACATTAAGAATTAATTCAAAAAATTTATCAACTCAAGTTGCTCCGTATGAACACGTAAAGAAAATGAGAGCCTCGGTTTATGTTTTGGGTCCTTTATTAGCTCGGTATGGATTTGCAAAAGTTTCACTCCCCGGTGGTTGTGCCTGGGGACCAAGACCCATTAACTTACATTTGGAATCGATGAAAAAGTTGGGAGCCGAAATATTAATTGAAGAAGGGTATATAATTGCTAAATCAAAAAAACTAAATGGTGCAAAAATAAATTTTGATGTTTCGTCTGTCGGAGCAACAGGTAATGTTCTTATGGCGGCTGTACTAGCAAGTGGAACAACTAAAATTACAAATGCCGCAACTGAACCGGAAATTGTTCAGTTAACCGAAATGTTAATTCAAATGGGAGCACGGATTGAAGGCGTTGGGACACCAAATCTAGAAATTGAAGGTGTTAATTCCTTAAAAAATGCTGAGATAGTATCAATTTCGGATAGAATTGAAGCAGGGACTCTTATAATTGCCGGTGCTATTACAAAAAGCAAAATAACTGTTGAAGTATCAAACCCGGAGCATCTTAACCCAATTTTGGGGAAACTTGAAGATGCTGGTTGCAAGATTAGATTATGCGAGAAGGAAATTGAAATTGATTCTTCCGATATTGACTTAAATAGTGTGGATGTTACCACCGCAGTATACCCGGGTTTTCCTACCGACATGCAGGCACAATGGACGGCATTAATGAGTTTAGCAAAGGGCACCGCTACAATAACCGACACAATTTATATCGATAGATTTAATCATATCCCTGAACTAATTAGATTGGGTGCCGATATTGAAACAATTCGAAACAGCGCAGTGGTTAAAGGTGTGAAAAAGTTAAGCGGTGCAAAAGTGATGTCAACTGATCTAAGAGCAAGTGCTTCGTTAGTACTAGCAGGTTTAGCCGCAGAAGGAACAACAGAAGTCTTACGAATCTATCATCTCGATAGAGGATATCAAAGAATCGAAGAAAAGTTAACCCAACTAGGTGCTTCAATAGAAAGAATACCTACAACGGAATTTTAGAATAAATTGACTCTCAAAATAAAAATCCAATCATTTTTTGCAATTGCACTTCCGGTATTAACCGCCGTGTTTTTACAATTCCTCCCATTAACAAATACAACCGGGTTTGAATTTTCTTTTCTGCTTTCAATTCTATTATATATCTCCGGCGGGTTAATTTTTTTATCTAAGCTAAGTAACAAATTAAAATATTTTATAGGTGCGGTTGTTCTATTATTTCCATTGCTTATATCATTATTTACAAATCTGTTTTTTTCCGGTTGTCCGGTTACAATCGATGCCGTTTTTTATTTTATTCTTTCGGTTCCTTCATTTTATATCGGTTATTGTTCGGCACAAATAATTAGTAACGTTCAAAAAAGATTTCATATTATTTCGCTATTGATTCTTCTAATTATATTCTTACTTGGTTCATTGTTCGAGTTCTATGTTAGACCGCAAGTTTATTTTTATAATATCGTTTTCGGTTACTTACCCGGTACAATTTATGATGAGAATATTTCAATTACTTCTACACTAATATTTTATAGAATATCTTCCTTATTACTATTATTTCTTGTTCTAAAGTTATCATACAATTTCCGAGATAAAAAAACTTACGGCTTCGTATTTATTATTGTTGCTGTATCCGTCTTGTGGCTATTTTATCTTAAACCGGTATTTGGCTTTGCATCCTCTGAAGAAAAAATTAAATCAGAGTTAACACAAGAATTATCCACGGAGCATTTTAGAATTTATACCGACCCAAATATAAAATATGATACAACAGCATTAAAAAATCTTCATGAATTTTATTATGAAGCGAATAAAGCAGATTTGGAATTGTCTGAAGATATTTTAATTACATCTTACATCTTTAAGAATAGTGAACAGAAGAAGCGACTTTTCGGTTCTGAAAATGCTGATGTTGCTAAACCTTGGCTAAAGCAAATCTATCTCGATGAATCCGGTTTTTTAAATAGTTTGAAACATGAGTTAATTCATATCCAAGCAGGTGAGTTCGGTAATCCTCCGTTTGATGTTGCAGCAGGACTAAATCCTTCTTTAATTGAAGGGGTTGCAGTCGCACTCGAAAATAATTATGACGATACGGAAATAGATTATATAACTTATCTTGCATTACAAAACGGATATGCAGTTGATATTAACAAACTATTCGAGAGAATTAGTTTTTTCGGAAACTTATCTACTACATCATATTTATTGAGCGGTTCATTCCTAAAGTTTTTGTTAGATAGTTACGGTGTTGAGTTGTTAAAGAATATTTACAAAACCGGTGATTTCATTTCTGTATACGGAAAACAAATTGAAGAACTTGAAATTGAATTTCTTTCTCACATGGATCAGAAAGGATATGAGAATAATGCTGAAACTGCTAAACTATATTTTGGCAGACAGCCGTTAATTCAGAAGAAATGTCCGAGACTAGCCGCTAGGATAGAAAGAACAGCGTGGGATTTTTATAGAAATAGAGAATATCGAAAAGCATTAGAAAAATTTTCTTTTGTTTACAATTACGTTGGTTCTTATTCGTCGGTGAACGGTATTTTGTGGGCTCAAATTCAGTTAAACGAATATAAATCCGCATACGAATTTGCAATCGAGAAATTACCTACATTTAAGAATACTTCGTATTTTTACAACCTTAATTTTAGAATAGCCGAGCTTGCTATTCTCAATAAAGATTCGTTGCGCGCTGTTAATATTATTGATTCTTTACTGAGTTGGAATCCTTCCGTTAAATTTTATAATGAAGCGGTTACATACAAATTACTATTGCATAACGGTACTGATTTTTTCTCAACTTACTTTTTTGCCGAATTGGATAAAAAATCAAATATGCTGCTTTCGTTTCAAAAAAATAAAGAATACTTCCCTTCGCTTATTCCACGGATAATTGAATTCTCACAAATATCGGGGTGGGAAACTGACGTAATTAAAAATATTATGCAGGATATCAATCTTAATTATAGTCGCGAACATATCTATGCAGCATATAAATTATCGCAGTATTATTACAGTAATAATTTGTTGGAAGAATCACTTGAATTAGCAAAATTTGCTAGGAACAATAATTTGAAAATAGAGTATCAATCGATACTGGATGAAAATTATAATTTGATAATCTGGTCATATAAGAAATCTTTAAAGTGAATCTAAAAGAAAAATTAAATAGCATCGACGTTTTAAGTAAGATAACCAAGTTTGTCTCAACCAAAGATGACGAAATCTATATTGTTGGTGGTTTTGTACGTGATTTGGTCCTTGGCAGAGAAAAAAAAGAAATAGATTTTTTAATAGTTGGTGACGGACCTAAATTCGCCGAAGAACTCGCTGCTTATTTAGGAATAGAGAAAGTTACCACCTTTAAAAATTTCGGAACTGCACATTTTGTTTATAGTGATTACAACTTGGAATTTGTAGGAGCTCGCAAAGAATCTTATTCAAAAGAAAGTAGAAATCCGAAGGTGCAATCTGCATCACTAGAAGAAGATTTAAGCAGAAGGGATTTTACGATTAATACTCTGGCGATCAGTTTAACAAAACATAAATTTGGTGAAGTGGTTGATTTATTCGATGGGTTCTCGGATATAAAAAATAAAATTATTCGTACACCTATCGATCCATTGATTACATTCGACGACGATCCGTTAAGAATAATGAGAGCTTTTCGTTTTGCTGCGGAATTACAATTTATGGTTGACGATAAAATAATCGAAGCATCGGAAAGATCAGCAGAAAGATTAAAGATAGTAGCACAAGAGAGAATAACTGATGAATTCTTAAAAATACTTTCATCCCGTAAACCGTCAATCGGGCTTCTGTTGTTGTACAAATCAAAAGTACTCGATGTTATCTTCCCGGAAATTTCTAATTTAAGCGGTATTGATCAAAGGAAAGACCATCATCATAAAGATGTATTGCTTCATACATTTCAAGTTATCGATAATATATCTGACGCTAGCGATGATCTTTGGCTAAGGTTTGCAGCCCTCGTACATGATATTGCAAAACCGCAAACAAAACGATTTGATGAGAATGTCGGCTGGACTTTTCACGGGCACGAAGAACTTGGTGCCAGAATGATGAAGGAAATATTTCATCGACTTAAACTACCGATGCAAAAACTTCCTTACATAGAGAAGCTAATACGTTTACACTTAAGACCTATTGCACTTGTTGACGAAGATGTAACCGATTCGGCGATAAGAAGATTGATAGTTCAAGCCGGGGACGATCTTGAAGATTTGATTACACTTTGTCGTGCAGACATAACAAGTAAAAATCCTAAAAAGGTTTCGCGTTACTTAAATAATTATGAAAAAGTAATGCAGAAGGTTCGTGAGGTTCAAGAAAAAGATCAACTCAGGGCTTTTCAATCCCCGGTTAGGGGTGACGAAATTATGCGAATCTGCAATATACCTCCGTCAAAAAAAGTAGGCGAAATAAAAACTGCTATCGAGGAAGCAATTCTTGAGGGTATTATTAAGAATGATTACGACGAAGCTCTCGCTTATCTTTTTAAAATCAAGGATTATTATCTAAAGTAATCATATACCATTTGGTAAAAGAATTTTTTTTTGAATATTCTTTAAGATTAGGTGTAACTTTTTATATATATAGCCGTCCAAAAACACAGTAAAAGAAAATAATTCTCAAATATTGTAAAACAGGAGAAGAAAAATGAAGAAAATGACTCTGCTGATAATACCACTCATGATTTTTTCAAATCTATTTGCTCAGAAAACTTTAACATTGGAAGAAGCGGTATCAATTGCACTTCAACGAAATACAAGTTTAATAAAATCTAAAAATAGTCTAAGTGTAAGTGAAGCAGAACTTCGAAGTGCTTATGGAGATTTGCTTCCAAGCCTAAGTGCTTCAGGATCATGGGATTGGAGAAGAATCGAAGATGACGGCGGTACACAAGTCGATTTCTTCGGTAATCCCATACAAATTGATCCATCTACTTCGGAATCAAGAAGTTATTCTGCAGGCTTTGGAGGAAATATTACTCTATTCAACGGCATGGCTAACTGGGCAAATATTTCTCAAAAAAGAAATAATCTTGACGCTTCAGAATTCGATATAGCAAAACTTAAGCAGGATATCGTATTTCGAACAACAGAATATTATTATGCTGTTCTTAATAATGAAGAAGTACTAAAAGTACGTCAAGAAAATGTCAGATATAATTCAAAACTCCTTGAAACTATTGAAGAGAAGAATCGTCTCGGGTCAATTCCTATTGCAGATGTTTATGCTCAACAGGTTCAATTGGGTAATGCGGAATTACAGCTAATACAGGCCGAAAATATTTATGAAAATTCTAAGAGCGCTCTTTTGAACTATCTCGCATTGGATGTGCTTGAAGAATATTTATTTATAAATGAGATGATGGATGGTGCCGATGTAAACACCGATATGTACATGAAAGAATTTGGTGCAATAGAAGCGATGGTAAACGATGCTCTCCAAAATAGATTCGATTATAAAAGTCAAAAATTGGCTGTCGAAAGTGCACAAAGTGGCATTACTATGGCTAGAGGCGGAATATTCCCTCAGCTATCCGGAACTTATAGTTATGGTTCAAGCGCAACTTCTCTCGATAATTTATTTACCAGAAGAAGTACAAGTGTAGGACTTACTTTAAGTATTCCTATTTTCTCTAATTTTAATGTAGATACTCGAATCCAGTCGGCTCAAATTTTTGCTATTAATGCCGAAGAGGATTTAGCAGCCTTAGAACGTCAAATCAAAATTGATATTAAACAAGGGTACTTAGACCTTTTAGCAGCAAAGAAAAATTTAGACGTTACAAATAAAAATGTTATTTCAGCAGCAGAAAATAGAAGAATTAATACTGAACGATATAATCTGGGTGCCGGCAACATTGTACAATTAGTACAAGCTGATAGAGATTATGTGCAAGCACTTAGCAACAATATTAACGCACTCTTTAGTTTCTTTACATCGAGGGATAAATTACTTAACTCACTCGGTAAACTAGATTATAAAGTTTTTGAATAAAATTAATCAAGGAGACCTTTTCATGGCAAACGGTAAGAAAAAGAGATCAAAGAAAAAACTTTTCATTTTTGGAGGTTTAGGATTACTTCTACTTGTTGTGGTTATTTTAGTTGTTGCAAGCGGTAACAAAGAGGTAATCGTATCTGTACAAACAGAAAAAGTTGAAAAGAAAACAATAACTCAAATTGTTTCGGCAACAGGTAAAATAAACCCGGTTGAACAAGTTGTTATTACACCGGAAGTAACCGGAGAAATTGTTGAACTGCCCGTAAAAGAAGGGGCTAAAGTAAATAGAGGTACATTACTCATTAGAATAAAACCTGATATTTATTTAGCACAACGCGATA
>CAYLVF010000046.1:8869-11376 GCA_964387045.1 uncultured Melioribacter sp.
GAATCAGCAAAAGCTAACCTGAAAGTAAGAGAAGCTAATCTAATTCAAGTTAAAGCCGAATATGAAAGAATGAGAGAGTTGTTTGAAAAAGGATTAGCTAGTGATCAGGAATTAGAAATATCCCGTTCAAATTATCTTCAATCCGAAGGACAATATGAATCACAAAAAGCTTCTGTTACTCAAGCCGAAGGATCGTTAAGAGAATCTGAAGAAAATTTAGCTAAAACAGCAATCTATTCACCGCTAAATGGAACAGTTAGTGCATTAAACGTTGAGCTTGGTGAAAGAGTTTTAGGTAGCGGATTCAGTCAAGGCACTAACATTATGACTGTCGCAGATCTTGATAAAATGGAAGCAACAGTTGATGTTGATGAAAATGATGTTGTGCTGGTATCGGTAGGTGATACAGCACGCGTAAGAATTGATGCTTTCCGCGGGAGAGAATTTCTAGGCGTTGTAACACAAATCGGAAATAGCGCAAAGACAAGCGGTTTTGGTACTCAAGATGAAGTTGTCAATTTTGAAGTAAAAATTCGATTGCTTGATAGTTCTGTTGAAATTCGTCCCGGTATGTCATGCGATGCCGATATCGAAACCGAAACTCGTGTAGATGTGGTCTCGGTTCCAATACAAAGTGTTACAGCTAGAACAATACCCCCGAAAGAAGGAGAGGAGCCAAACCCGGCAGATAAAAAAGGACCTCGAGAAGTTGTATTTATTATAAAAGATAATCTTGCTAATGTAATTCCGGTCGAAACCGGAATAAGCGACGACACACACATTGAAATTACTTCGGGATTAGAAGGCGGTGAAACTGTTGTAAGCGGCAGTTACAGAGCTATCTCAAAAGAGTTAGAAGATGGTACTAAAGTTTCTATTCAAGGCGGTGAAGGTATGGCTCAAAGAGGTAATAGACCTCCTTCAGAATAATTAAAATTAATTTCGGGTTGGAAATGAATATTATTAATATAGAACATATAGCAAAAATATATCAAGTCGGTTCCGAAGAAGTACATGCTTTAGCCGATGTTTCTATCAAGATTGATAAAAACGAGTACCTCGCAATTATGGGTCCTTCGGGTTCCGGTAAATCTACATTGATGAATATAATTGGATGCCTTGATACGCCTACAAAAGGGTTATATGATTTCAAAGGAGCAAACGTTAGCGAAATGTCTGATAATGAACTTGCAAAAATTAGAAATCGTGAGATCGGTTTTGTATTTCAGACATTCAATTTATTACCAAGATCCGATGCTCTCCATAATGTCGAATTACCTTTAATTTACGCAGGCGTGCCATCTTACGAAAGAAAAGAGCGTGCGCGTGAAGCACTAATTAATGTGGGCTTGGGTGACAGAATCCATCATAAACCAAATGAACTTTCAGGTGGTCAGCGTCAAAGAGTAGCGATTGCACGTGCGCTTGTTACCGCACCATCTATTATACTTGCTGATGAGCCAACCGGTAACCTAGATAGCAAAATCGGTGAAGAAATAATGCTTCTTTTCAACGAAATTCATCAACTAGGTAATACAATTATTCTGGTTACTCACGAAGAATATATTGCTAAACATGCCGCTAGAATTATTAGAATCCGGGATGGTCTGATTGAAAGTGATGAAAGAGTAGCAGAAAGATATATTCCGAAATTAAAGGTTCACGAAGAAAATTAAAATAATTTGGGGGAATTTAACGTGGGTCATTTCTTTTTTGAACTAAAAGAAAGCTTATTCATTTCGTTTAGAGCAATACGGGCTAATAAAATAAGGACCATCCTTACTACTCTCGGTATTGTAATCGGTGTAACCTCCGTTGTTTTGATGTCGACAGCGTTAAAGGGAATGGATTTAGCCTTCCAAGATGGAGTTGCTGCCTTGGGTTCGGATAATATGTATATCGATAAATGGTCTTGGTTCGATAATACAATACCATGGTGGGAAGTAAGAAATAGAAAAAATTTAGATCTGGATGAATTTAAGAAATTTGAAGAATTGGCGAAATTACCGCTTGCCGTTTCTCCTTCTGTATGGACGAACCAGACTCTGAAAAATAAAGACCGTACTCTTAATTTCAATATGATAACCGGAACAAATCATAATTATATAAAAACTACAAACCTCAATTTTGCCGAAGGGAGATTTTTTACTCAACTTGAAAGTGAATCATCACGAAATGTTGTCGTTTTAGGGTCGTCTGTTGCCGAAAGCCTATTCCCGAGAGGTGGTGGTTTAAATCAACTAATTACCATTAAAGGAAGAAAATTCCGTGTAATCGGAATTCTTGAGCAGCAAGGTAGTTTTATAATGGGCAATTTCAATCCGGATAACATGGCTTACATACCAATCGGAGTTGTATTCAAATATTTTCATAGATCTGATTTCCGCAGCATTACTTTTAATGTGAGAGCTCAAAATAATGCGATGCTTGAAGAAACTAAGGAAGAAGCTATTAGTATTATGAGAAAAATTCGCGGACTTACTTATGATAAGGAAAATGATTTTTCT
>CAYLVF010000047.1:0-7902 GCA_964387045.1 uncultured Melioribacter sp.
AAAAACAGGCTGATGCGAATTTTCAAACCAGTGCATAAGCAGATGATGAGTTGTTTCGGTAATACCGGGGTAATCATTTCTTCGCCATTCATCTATCTCGCTGCGAAGGTTGTTTACAAGAAACATACCGCTCGGTCTTCTTCCTTCAATAACTTCAAATTCATTTAGACCAGTTTTGCGTAAATAGCAGGTTGGTACTTCCCACGGATTGCGATCCTCTATATAGGGAAGTTCTTTATCGTATTGTATCCAGGATTTTGTTTTTGAACTCATAATAAGCTCTCTATTACTTTCAGATTTTTATCAATCATTAAAAAACTGTTATCTATTATTTCCGCCCAGTTTTCATAAGAAGTAAGTTTTTCTGTCGCAATAATCATTGCCTTTTCGTTTGATAACCTCTTTGATTCAAAGAGTGCTAAAGTTTCTTTTGATGAAAAATGAAAAGGTGAATTTTGATCTCTTGTAAGGAAGAAAAGTGGATTACCAAATCTACCAGCTATCAATGTATCTCCATTACTAATTAAGAAATTTGCGCCTTTTGAATCTTTAATTACTTCGCTTACTGCATCTTTAATTCCATAATTCAAATCACCATCTTCTTCAACTTTTTGTAAAACGAATCTAAAATAAATTTCTGAATCGATGTTATCACTTGTTAGATTTGAGGCAAAGGGATTTTTTAATAAGCTTTTAATTCTATTTGTGTTTATGGTTCCATTATGAGCGAACATCCAATTTTTGTAGATAAATGGATGAGCATTTAATTTCTTTCCTTTAGTACTTTGGATAGATGCGTAACGAACGTGTGCTATTATAATGTTTGAGTTAATGTACTTTGCAAGATGATCAAATCCTTCAGATTCGAATGCACTTAAGCCCTCTTTGAATATTTTTGTTTTACCCTTCTCAAACCATCCGATTCCGTATCCATCTGGGTTATTAATTGCTTGACTCTTAAAATTATTTTTTGCTTCGATCATCGAAAAATGTATATCAACTTCTTTGTTTGCAATTAGACCAAATAATCTGCACATGTTACTTACCTTATTTTATTTTTACTTCATAAATTTGTGATGTATCAATGCCAAATATGTCTATTATTTTTACAAGTACTTTGTAAGTACCGGGTTTTTCATAAGTGTGTTTTGCTGTAAAGTTAAGCTTGCGGTCTTGTCTTGTTCTGTAAGAAGTCCAGGTGTTATTAAAAGTATCGTTTTTGAAATCAAAATCTACAGCCCAATAATCAATCCAGTCTTTCCATTTTTTAATTGAATCTTTTACTTCTTGTGGAATTAAATCCGTGTGAGCAATTACAAAATTTTCTAATTTTATTTTTACTTCTTTTTTATTTGCTTCAATTTCTGTTTTGAAGTAAGCAAGCTCGAAAAATCTTATATCTCCTTTGCGTGCAGCTTCCGGTTCAAGCACATCCATCGGGATAGTTATCGGGAGTAATTTAATACCACCTTGTTTAGCGACATCTTTGATTGTGTCATTCATTCCCATTTCCCATTCCCAGCCGAGAATGTGAAGCTCTTTTTGACCCATCTCTTTACAGTCGCGCATTGCATCGTTTACTTCTTGGATTGTAACCGGAGAATCTACAGCGCCGACATAAACAAGAGCCTTTCCTTTTTTACCGTGAATGTGAGAAGAACCGGCAATTGGCTCTGCGCCGTAAAGTTTTAGAATGAAAGCAAGGTATTCATACATAGCTTGCTTCTCATCTTTCCGGTTAAATGCTTTTACTTGCCAAAATTGTCTTTCGTATTTGCCAAGATTTAGTATTTCAAAAGGATGGGCGGGTTTGCCATATTTTTTCTTAGTATCGTTTAAGTCTTTGGAGTTGTTTATCTCAAGTAATCTTTTGCGGGTTGTATGAATTGCATATCTGCCAAGGTCAACGCCTATCCAGCGGCGGTTAAGTTTTTCAGCGACTGCGCAGGTTGTACCAGAGCCGCAGAAGAAATCGGCAACAATTGATCCTTCATTGCTGCAAGCTGAAATAAAAGCGCTTAATAATTGCTCAGGTTTTTGCGTAGGATAAAACAATCGTTCAATGGCCATAACATTAATATCAGGTATGGGCAATACAGATGTTAGTGCTCTACCTTTAGATTCTGATAAATACTGTTTCCGTAAATCTGAACCGGAACCTTGTAGTCTATAAGGACCTAGACCATCTTTATCATCATATAAGAAACGTTCTTTTATATATTCGTCTGTATAGCTTTCATAAATTTTATTAAAAATTCGATTAGTTGGGTCTTTTGAATAATAAAGTATTGTATCGTGAGCGTGAATAAAATTATTCGCAGCGGCTTTACCGCCAGATGGATTTCCTCGATCCCAAATTATTTCTCTTACATAGTGATCATAACCAAAGATTTCATCCAAGATTAGTCTCAAGTAAGAATTTAATCTCCAATCCAGATGGACTAAAATGTTTCCATTATTTGAAATTAAATCTTTCATCAAACTCATTCGCTCATACATAATTAATAAATAACTATCAATTCCATTTCCCCAAGTATCTCTATATGCCTTTTCCTCAATGACAGAGTGTTCTTTATATATAGATTCTGCTTTATCACCATAAAATATATTTATTGAAAAATCAGCTCCGGTAGCAAAGGGCGGGTCTATGTAAATCAAATCAATTTTACCGGCAAACTTTTCAAGGAGAGAGGACATAACAAATTTATTGTCACCCCAAATAAGCTTGTTGCGCCAGCCGGTTTCAAAGGTATCACCCTCATCACCTTTGTAAGTATCAAAAAGGTTTTGCTGCGGTTTTAGCTCTTCGTTTCCGCTGCGGGGCTGGTTAACAACTTCAATAATCTGAAAAGGATAAGGACCGGGTTTCTCAACCGGAACAAGTTTACCTTCATCATCATATTTGCCTTTCCATACAAGTTCAGTTTTTTTGATTTCGATTTTGGACATAGTAGATACCTTTATTTTAAATCAATTTCTTTCTTTAATTTAGTTTTTAAACGCTTGCCTTTTGTTGTTAGACGATAACGCTGGTTAGGATGGTTGGGACTATCCGGATATTTCATTTCAACATAACCTTTATCCATTGCGGGGTTAAGATAATTTTGTAAAAAAGTTTCTCTATGCCTTAAACCTATAAAATCTTGAATTTCTTGCCTTTTTAATTCACCAGAAATTGCCAGTACGACTCGTTTTACCGAATCATCAAGTTGTCCGGTAACTTGTCCGGTAGGTTGCCCGGTTACTTGTTCGCCAGCTTGAGGGGTAACCTGGGGGGCAGCTTGTCCGGTAACTTGTCCGGCACGGTAGATAATTATTTTAAAATCATCATCTATTTTAAAATCGGGTTCTTTTAGTCCGGCAAGTTTGCAATTTGAAAGCATATCTGGAATGCCGGTACCAACTTTTTCGATATAGCCGGCAAAATACAAGGCATTGGCAAGTAAAGGATTATGCGGTATTGATTTATTAGAATACTTTAAATTGGCAATAGTTAGTTTATCAGGTAACTGGCCAGGATTCACAATTTCAAGACGGTCTTTAAACAGCATAACTTGAACAGAGCCATTGCTTGTATAATCCCGATGAGCAACAGCATTAACAATAGCCTCTGAAACAACTGCACGGGGTATTTCATAATCGAAAGGAACTACGTTGGATTTATCACGTGTGCCAACTCTTGCATCAATTCTTGAGAGCACAAAATCAACGGCTTGGTCTACTAATTGAAAAACATCACCTTTATAAATATGATATGAGAGCATTGGTTTAGATATTTCAGTACCATAAAATTGAACACATTTTATTTCAGAGGAGATAAAAAAGTGCTGTGGATTTTTTCCAAATAATAGAACAGCGGCATTTGTCAGCTTACCATCCTCTATAACATCTAAATGAGTTAAAACCTTCGCCGGTTTTGAAGTTGCCGGTAAAGGGAATTTTCTCTTTCCTATAGCTAAAGCAACAAATTCGGAAATTCTAACTGTATCAAGATCATCTAAGGATGCATTTTTACAGACGGAGGCATCAAAAGGACCGGTACGTAAATATTCTTTTTCTTCCAGATAATTAATGAGCGAGGCATAAACTAAGGTTCTAAGTTCTGAAGTTGACGAAAACTTTTTACGTATCACTTCATTATCGGCTTTACGAATTAAAGCAAGTTCTTTGGGATGGCGCTGGTTAGTTTTATGGTTGCTTATAAAAATTAAGCGGGTTTTATTTTCCTTGCGAGCAAGATTAAATTCTTTTTCTGTTGGAGATATTCCTTTTTTATCTTCGGAACCATATTCTTTTCCAAAAATTCCAAGGTAAATATTAGATTGTTTTACTTTTTCAAGATAAGCAGAATCAGCTTTTTGATCTTTTGCAGGAAGAATTTCAAAAATAAATGGGTCGAAAAATCTACCAAGAAGCGCATCAGAAGTTAAATACTCATAGAGCATTTTCCTTTCATTGGAAAATTCACTTTGTACACTGCTTATGAAGACTTTGATTTTGTTCATTTCTCTACTCTGCAGTAAAACTTAAAATCGCATTCTTTGCATACTTTTGTTTTATCGGGCCAATTTTGGATTTCAAAGTTTCTATTAAGAATACATTTTGCTACAGAGTCAAAGTGGCTGCCAACTTCTTCAACTAATTTTGGATCATAATCAATTTCCATTAAAGCATCTTTTCGTTTGTCTTCTGCAGTCCAGTAAATGTAAAGACGTTCGGGTTCCTTCTTATATCGTTCTCTTAAAATATATGCATAAAGATTTAGTTGCTTGCTGTATCTTTCAAGTATGGTATCAGTTGATTCCGGTCTTTGCTGTGATTTGAAATCAAGGACTTCGAGCTTGTTATCTTTACCAAGGAGTAAATCAACTTTGCCGGTAATAATATAATCATCTTTTTCTACAGAGACATCAACTTCGGTATCAATAACTCTTTTTAACAAATCTTTGTTATTGTGGAAATATGTTAATATTTGCTTTAATGCAGCGGCTTTTTGCTGCTTTGCTAATGGACGTAAACCGGATGCAACAAGAGCTTTATAGTTCTGTTCAAAATCTATCTCAATCTTTCGCTCATCAGCCGATTCATTATCAAGAATTGAGCGGTGCAAATCTTCTATTGTCTCGTGAACAAGTGTACCAAAGATTATTTGCCCGGTTCTGCTTGGAGTGAATTCTAAATCCTTATAAAATTGATATTGACGGGGACAAGTTTCATAAATGTTAATGTGAGAAGTCAATGAGAAACTTTTTTTAGGAATAAAGGGAGCTTTGGATTGAAATTTTTGTGCTAACAAAGTTTGTTTCTTTACGTAGGGCCATTGGTCAAGCCCTTCCCAAATACAATTAAATATTGGTTTAGGTTGTGCACTTGTTGTAAGAATCAAGAGTTTCTGAGCACGTGAGAATGCGACATAAAAAGTGCGGGCGTGATCAAAAGTTGTAACGCGGTCTTCCGGCTCAAACTCTTCTCGATGGAAAAATGGTGAAAAAATTCTATTGATTTCTTTTCCAACCGAGAAACGTTTATCCAAAGATCCGACTACGACAGCCGGGAATTCCAGACCTTTGGATTGATGAATAGTCATTATTTGCACATATCCTTTCGGGATAGGATTTTCATCATCCTCAAATTCATTTTGCCCGGAATTAAAAAGAAGGTTTAAGAAACTGTTAAAAAAATTGTATTTAACGGCGAGTTTGTTTTTAGCAGTGATGACCGGGAAATGATAATAGAGAATAAATGTATTGAGCAGTGATGAAAAAATTGAAAGGTTTCGGGCCTTATTTTCATCTTTTAAAAAATCCGAGAAAGGTTTGTATGCAAAGAGCTGATAAAGATAATCGGCAATGTTTTTATCTAAGGTTTCATTGTCTTTTAATTTAGAGAATTCTTGAGAATAAAGTTTAATAAAAGAAGCAAGCGGAGTCCCGATAAAGGGTGAAAGTAAACGCAAACCATCTTCAATAACCGATCTATGTTCATAACCATATAAATCTTCATCAACAAAACCAAAGATAAGGGCGTAACAGGCAACGGCAAGCCGTACTTCTTCATTATCAAAATAAGCCCGTGCACGAGGACAGAATGCTTTAATATTCTTTCTTGAAAGAGCTTCAATAAAAGGGCCAGAATAATCAATCCTCACGCTACGTAAAAGCAGAGCAACATCGCTTGGGTCTTGTATGATTTTATTCTTTAAAAGAAATTCAACCAAATCAGCAAAGCGGCTTGCTTCTTCTTTTTCGGAGTCAACCCAAATTGAGAAAACTGCCGGATAAGCAGGTGAAATAGTGGATTCGGCGACATTAACTGACTTATTGGGGAAACGAAAAAATTTATTCTTGTCTTTGCTGTGCCAATTAACAGATTCAATAAAAGTATTGCAATGATCAATAATTTTTGCGTGTGAACGATAATTGCTTAACAGTTTTATGGTTTTGCATTCAGTAAATTTAATTGGGAATTCAAGGATATTTCTAACGGTGGCGCCACGAAAACGATAAAGAGATTGATCTTCATCACCTACTACACAAATATTATTGTGAGACATGGAAAGCTTAAGCGCTATTTGTTCTTGAATATAATTAGTGTCTTGATACTCATCTATCAGAACATACTTAATCTTAGAAGTAATTTTTTTATTTACTTCGTTATCGAGTAATAGATCGTAAAATATCTTTTGAAGAAATGCAAAATCAACTTTATTCTTTTCAAATAATAGTTCTTTATATTTTATATAGGACTGACCGATAGAATTCAAGAATTCATCTTTACTTCTGATTAGCTTTTCAGGATCAATTAACTCTTCTGTAATTTTATTAAAATAATCTGTTAAGTAGGAAATTGTCTTCCATTTAGCTAACCATTTGCCAAAGAACTTTTCATCTATTTTATATGGTTCAACGATATATTCGAAATTTTCATTAATAAACAATTGAGATGTAAGATCATCTAAAACAGTAAAATTTTTATTAAGCGGGGTTTTCTTTAAGTAGCTAGAAATAAAGTCTTCACAGATACTGTGAAGCGTTCCGGTTTTCAACTCGTGTAAATCAAGTATAACTCCAAGCCTTTTTGAAAATTGACTCAGGCGGTCACGAAGTTCGAAAGAAGCTTTTTCCGTAAAGGTTGAAAGAATTATTTCAGATGGTTTTGCACGTTCTGAAAGCATAATAAATAGAGTGCGAAGTACTAAAGTAAAAGTTTTACCAGTTCCAGGCCCGGCGATTATCAGTGTCGGTCCATCGGTACTAAAAACAGCATTGAATTGGGCTTTATTATTTTCAAGTTCTGGGAAATTTATTAGGAATTGTTTTTTAATATCAGCATCGTTCATATAAGTTTCTCATCTCGCATACTTAAATAATTATTTGAAGAAACTATTATATGATCAATAATACTTAACCCTATTACTTGAGCGGGTATATCTATTGCTTTGGTAACGGTAATGTCGTAATCAGAAGGTTTTGTGTTGCCATTAGGGTGATTGTGACTGATTAAAATTGAATGTGCTTTGTCAGCCAAGGCAAGTTCTAAAATTAGTTTAGGATAGACTTGGGTTTTATCAGTTACTCCTTTTGAGATCAGATGTTCTTTAATAATCCTCTGTTTACTATTAATTGTAAATAACCAGAATTCTTCTTCCTTAAGATTACCCAGCTTTTTAATGCAATAATCTATTAATTCTTTTTTAGAGTATTGAAGAGATGAGTCTTCAGCTAATTGTTTATGATATAGAAGCGAAAATTCTTTTATAAATTTTCTTAAAGTGAGAGCTTTTTCTTTGAAGAATTTTATTTCTGCAAGTTCTTCATCACTAGCTTCAAAGAATCCTTTAACAGAGCCGAACTTATTTATTATTTCATGAGCTTCTTTTTTAACATCTTGCTGTTGAACAGC
>CAYLVF010000047.1:7912-11360 GCA_964387045.1 uncultured Melioribacter sp.
AGCAAAAGTTAAAAATAATTCAATTACTTCATGAGGAAGTAAGCCTTCAATTCCAGATTCATAAAATCTATTTCTTAGTCTCTTACGATGATCGAGATAATGTGGTGATGATTGTTTATCCATAAATACTAAGTAAAATTTTTATGAATTATTAAAAATGCTTTTTAAATAACGGTTTATCGGGTGTTAACAGCAATATCGCTTCATTAATGATATTTTCGTGAGCAGCTACTTTTTCCGGGTCTAATTTATCGGTTAATACACCTTCCTCAATAAGTGTTACAATATACTGGAATTTATAACCTCGTTCTAATTGTTTGTTCAGAAATTTAATAACATCAACGAAATGTACTTTATCTACCCCGTCAAAAATTCCATCGTGTATTAAGAAGCGTGGGGCATTATATTTTTTGATTATAGAATAGAATAAAACAGAGAGATTATAAATAATTGTCCGTCCCCTATTTTTGCCTTTCCCGAATCTCTCATTGTTGTGGAGAATATCAATTTTTAGCTTAGATTTAACTCTAGGATTTGAATCAATGGAAAAAGAGAATAGTCTTGTGCCGGTTTTAGTTGAATAAAGTTCTTGATAAATTGAACTGAATATTTTGTAAAATTCTAATTCAATGTCTCGGATATTTTCTCTTAGTTCAATAATATTGGATTCGATTTTGCTGACTTCTTGCTGCAGGTCGGATACTTGTTTAGAGTAAACGGTATATGTTTTAATCTGACCTTCCAGGTTGCTCGCTTCTTTTTCTTTGCTAACAATAAGAGCGTTGGCGTCGGCTAAGTTTTTAATTGCACTTGCAGTAGACAATATTCTAAAAATATCGGCGCGCTGATTGTCAAGTTCATCAATTTTGAATTTATTGTTTTCTATTTCATTTTTTAGATTATCGATTTCATCAAGAATAAAATCTTTTCGTGATGAAATTAAATTTTTGCGAAACTTAACAACTTCCTCAAGCTCCTTTCTGATTTTAGTACCCAGTAATTCTTGAAAGTCATTATAAATATTTTCAACAGTACTTAGACGGATTGAGAGATTATTCGAGAGGCTTTCATTATAAGTATCAATTTTCTTTTGATGTGAAAAATTTTCAAAGGAAAGTTTATTTATTGTTTTGGTTAGCTCGTTAGCCTTTTCAGCATTCAGCTTTTGAGAGGATGCTAATTTGTATGCTTTTATCCTTTCACGTATTTCCTCGATTTCGGTTTTTAATTGTTTGATTTTATCCTCGACATCAGATATTGTTTTTAACTGATGGACGGATATAAAGTTTTTTGCTGCTGTGTTTGCGAGTTTTTTCTTTTCATCAATTTCATCAGTCTTGACGTTAAGATTATATATAAGCCGGTTATCTATGTTTAGTAAAAAAAGATGATATTGCAGAAGTGAGAGTTCACTTGTGTATTCAAGGTATGCGAAGGGATCAGGATATTCTTTTTTATTAGTTTTTAGTATTGTTACATAAAATGCCAACAACCGTCTAAGCCAATCAGGTGAATAAAAACCGGTATAATCATCACGGGCAAAAATTATATCACAAAGAGTAACACGAAAATCTTCTAAACGATATTCTTTATATTTTTCTTTATTCGTTTTGAGATTAACAAGCCGGGAGTTTTCGAATGAACGAGAAATAGTATAATAATTTTCACCGGATTCAAATTCCAAATAAATAGTTAGACCTTCTAAAAAACCCATTTCATAGGCTGTATATAATCTTGGATTTTTATCTTTTGAAAAATCGGAACCAAGTGTAAAATCAATTAAATCAAGGAAGGAAGATTTGCCGAGGTTATTTAACGAATCTTTTTTCTTACCTTGTGTTTTATCGCGATAACCATAAACGTAATTTATACCATCTCTGAATGTTATGTCAGAAAAATATTTTGCGGGACGGGTATAGAATTTTTTTAGATACATTTTATTTATTAAGAGTGATAGAATAATTTTTATAAATAATAATATCTGCTAACCATAAAAATGTAATAACATCAAAGAATAAATCCAGATCAATATTATGATTCTCTTTTAACTTTTGAAAGAGTTCTTCAATATTGTTAACCCCTTTCTTAATATACCGGATAGTGTGTGCCCCTAGAATTAACACATTATTATTAAGGTTTTCATACTTAGTAGGCAGCAGCATCAGTTTAAGTCCGCATTATAGTTATCAAATAAGCCGGGATTTTTAGGTACCATAGTGTCTTGTTTATTCCTTGCTCCAAAATCACAATATTCAAAAAAATACATTACAATAGCTTTTGCCCAAAGTTTATATTTTATGTTTTGTTTGAACTTATCATCAAGACAGGAATCGGCTAACATTTCCAGAAACTTGAAGTCATTAACCGGATAAGTGCTTTTAGGATAGTTGCTAATCTCACAATACTTTGAACGGAAAAATTCTCGAAGAGTTATTACTTCGGTTTTATCGCTAACGGAAGTATCGCGAAAATAATTTTCCACTAAAGACTTATGGTAATATGTAAGCTGATACATATCGAAAACACGTGATTGATATGCATCAAAATTATATTTTATTTTTTTAACAATCCCGTTATACTTTTTTGATTTTTCATCCGGGATAGATGTAATCGGCTTAGATTGGATTTTTATGAAATTAAAAATGTTATCAATAATATCCATTTCTTCAGTTAGATCAGGTTCGGAAGTAAGGAACTGAGTGAAGATAGAATCATCATCAATTATAAAATATTGTTCTTCTTGCTCAAAAGAACTCAGCTTTAGTTTTAGTGTTTCGAGTCCCCATATATCGATGCGAATATCGCCGGTTCTTTCTCTAATTTTTTTCTTTTGTTCGGACGTAATGTTGAATGAATCTTTGGACAGGAATGTAATTGCGGTTGGAGCTAATTGCTTAAGATCATCAGGTAAAATTGAATCAATAGTAACAGATTCTTCAAACTCATCTGGGACGATGATAAAAAGATTATTATTGATAACGCTAAAACCATTTTCTAAAATTGAACAACTTTGTGATGCTTCAGGGAAAAGTCTAGAAAGCAATCTATCACAGAAAGAAATGAAATCTTTATCTGTAAGATTTGAAATGTATTCTTCAATAATTTTAAGATGTTTGATTTTACCCATTTGCCTTAGGAATAATTTAGTATTGTACTAAATAATTTATTATTTACATCTAAGTGTTTTATCACACCTACTTTCTTTATTATGTAGAAAGAAAACTATAATTTATTTATTATTTATCTAAATTTATATAAAAATAACAATCGAGATTGTAAAAGTGAAGGAAAAACTTACAAAAAAAAGTTTGTCGGCTGAGAAACTCTTGGAGAGGGATAATAAAAGTGTATTGAATTATGTAGAGGACATCGAGAATGTTAATGAGAAAGAAAGTGTAACGCTTCAGATGGAAATGGAATTTCCTAAATTTACAATAGTGTAAACGAA